>SYKL01000339.1 GCA_005797785.1 Pseudomonadota bacterium
GGACCTTGTCCAACGGATCGACTGAGAGTTACACTGTGTTTGCATCGCTTGATTCCTGATGTTGCTGATTGTTTTCGTTAAACCAGCACTATCGCATTAGGAATCAGGCGTCTTGCTTTTTGGGGTGAGGGATCCGGGCTAGTTACCCACGAAAAACCAAGAACGGATCGCTCACGCGAGTGCGTCCGTTGCCCACCACCCGCAGAACGGCCGCTTATGCGCGCCGTGAGACGGCGCGCTGCGAGCGACAAAGGAGGTGAGCCACGACATCCCACGCATGTTGATTTCGCCCGTTGCGTCGCTGTTTCAGACAGGCAGCGAGCACGCGGCACCATACCCACCGCCGCACTGGGTGTTTGTAGCAAATTGCGTCAATCGAACTCACGTGGACATCCGCTGCATGGTGGACCCGAGTGAGCCGTTGCCGCAGAGTCGTGCAGTGCCATTCGGGCGAAGCGTTGGCACGGTCCCGGTGATATTCCTTCAGCAGTGGATTGACGCCCGATGGAATTCATTCAGAGCTCTGCATTTACTGTTGCAACGCTAACCGGGGCTTACACTCTGGCAGATGGCGAACAGGGGCGACTCACTCCGCTCGAGCTGGGCATGCTGTTGTTTCTCCACAAGCACCGCGAGCGGCATGTCAGTCGTGATGAGCTCCTTGAGAACGTTTGGGGATACAATGCACGAGCCCAAACCCGCGCTGTGGACTCCACCTTTGCGCGCCTGAGGAGGAAGGTTTCCCCGGACGGACTACCGCAAATGTTCGTCAGCGCCTACCGCGCAGGAATTCGTTATGTCGGCCATTTGGTCGACACGGTTGACGGCGCGGCGGACGAGGCCAGGCTGAATCCTCAGAGCGAGACAATCGTTACCATCGAGGCTTTAGAAACAGCTTGGCAGTCTGGGGCCCCCGGCGCGGAGATTCTTGGATTTCCAGGGACGGGGCGGACGGCTGCCATCCGGGCTTGGTTGCGACGTCACCCAGAGTTTCGGGTGGCGTGGGGTAGCGAGGGTTTCGGCGCGGGAGATGGTCCCAGCGTTTTGGTGAGCGACTCAGTTTCAGTGGAGCGAGAAGAGGCCGTCGACTTTGTTATTCGGGTGCGTTTGGTTCCTCTGCCTTCGGCAAGGCCGGTAACTCAGATACACGTTCGTCCGTGGACTCGCGAGCAAACGACCCTCGCCGTCACCGAAGCCGTGCGCCGCCGTTGGCCAAATCTGCCCCCATTGTCACGCGCTCAATGCGGTGAGATCTACCTTCGAAGTGGTGGAATTATGCAGCTCGCTCACTCGGCAATCGAGGAGATCGACTGGGTGAAGTCCGGCCCCATGGTGGATCCACTTCCACCGACGTGGATCGCAGCGGCGACTGCCGCTCTCGCCGAATTGAGCGAAGACGTCCGGTTATGGATATCGCGACTGGCTGTGTTTGAAGACGGATTTTCGTCGGAGGACATTGGGAGCGTGTGGCCCTCGCTTGTGGCCGAGGGGTTGGTGGCACAACGAGTGCTGATTCGAGCAGGGATTTTGACACTGGCACCGACCGGACGGCGTCCGCGATTTTTGTTAGGGCGACCTTGGCGACGCTATGCGTGGGAGGCTCTCCCACCTTCGCGTGCGTGCGTCGACGCGCATTTTGAGTGGGCTACACGCTTTCGCCTGGGGAGTCCGTTTGTCTTGGGCCAAAGTACTGTTTCTGTGGTTGAATGGCTGGGAGCGCTGCGCAACGCCGTTGCGGCGAATGATGCCGACAAGTGTCGACGCGTCCTCGCGAGTGGTGGCCTGGTCGCGCTCAGGGTGACGTACCTCGACTCGTCGATCTTTGACGTCGAACGACTTCGGAAAGCCGTCGCGATCGCAGACTGTCCTGAATCGACGTTTCGTGGTCGGGTGTTGGACAAGCTAATACGGAATGAGGGCACCAACTCCCTGCAATTTTCGATCGGATACCAGAGCCTTCGCGACGAGGCGCCGACCCTTCAGACACGGGCTGAGTTATCGTCATTCCTCATCGCCTTGTCTCCGGTCGACATCGACTATGTACAGTTGATACCGGATTTGTCGGTGTGGCGCGACACCGATCCGCCATTGGTGAAGTGTCTGTCGGCGTTGGCCAGGGCGAAGCGTGCGCTGTGGTTGGGCGATACCGATGCGGCGTTGCGGCATATTGGTGAGCTGTCGCGGAGGGACATTCCCGAGCCGCTGGTCGTCCGAGTGTGGGCCCTTCGGATTCAACGGCTCGGTGCCGTCCCACCTTTGGAGAGCGGAGATCTGGAAACATGGCCAGCCCTCGATGGAACGGAGGATGCCATCGTATTGATGGCATCCGCCAGAGCGCTCGCGGCGATTCGCGAACGAGGGTGGGCCGTGGCGGTTCGCGTGCTGGAGCCCTACCTCGACCGATTGCTCCGGGTGGAGGGTGCAGGGTGCTTTCACATTGGTCTTCTGCAGGCGAACTGCGCCTGGTTGGCGGGCGACCGCACCCACGCCATAGAACTATGGAACCGCCTCGCCGACCGGATGGGCGAGATTGGCGCGCCAGTGCGAGAGGCTTTCGTACGTCTCCAGCGCGCCTTTGTGCTCCGAGAGCCCATCCCCGATGCGTTGTTAAACGAAATGGAATGGGATAAATTGTTGGGAGGCGCTGATTATCGCCTGCCTATGGCGGTCATGGGAGCGACCCTGCTCGCGCCGGGGGCGCTGAGGGACCTGTTCGTGCAGCAGACGCGGCAACTGCTTCCCGAAGCAACGCATGAGGTGACCCCTGCGTTCGCGGCGTTTCTGGAATGGTGGCTTGACCCCACGGCGGAATCACGAGCGCGGGTAGAACGACTAACCCGTGCTTTTGACCATATTTATCCGGCGCGGGCGGCCATTTTGGAGATGCTGATGAGGTCGGTGACGCCAGGGCAGCCGCCGACTTAAAAGTGTGTTTGGAAGCTTTCGCTCGTGCATTGGCTTGCACGGTCCGAATGCTGGGGTTGTCTCAGGTGAATCGTTTGCGTCGTTGTTTCTACGGCGGGGCGTCCATCCGGCCCTCCAGGCCGAGGGCGATCACTCGGAACCGCTCCGATTCTGGACATTCACACTTTCACGGTATCTCCAGCAAACCCGTCGTAATGGCAGGAACGCGCAACATGTGTCAACATGACGGTCTGCGGGAGGCGAGGTGAGCTTTTGGTCCCACATCACGAGGTTTCTCGGCGTTAACCCATCCGTCTCGGAACATGGAAGCCCCACGACTCGCGTTCCGCCCCAAATGGAATGGCGACGTCTTGAGGGAACTTCGCTCCGAGGGCTCGCACTCCCGGATTCGACGCACTGGAGCGATGGATCCTCGACCGACTGGGCGGACTGGCGCTACGTCCATCGCGCATTCAGCCCGGACGATCGGTTCGTGTGTTGGATCGACCCCGAACAGCAAAAGGTGATCGGGATTCGAACCGAAACGGGAGAAGTGGCGTTCGAGATTTCGATGGCCGATCTCATTTTGCGTGACGGCACGGACCGGTACCCGTCGGGCCCGATGACCTTCGCGTGGACGACTGCCGACGCCCTCCTGGTGCAGTTCGCACTCTCGGAGCAGGAAGGTTGGCGCGATTATGCGGCGGTCTTCGAGGCGCCCGCGATCCGTCAAATCCACGGAATCGAGTTCGCCTACTCCTATTGCGACGCCGGCCACCCGCTCGTCTCCCCGGACCGTCGCCACGTCGTTCTCCAGAGCCGAACTTCCAACACGGGCATGCAGATCTTCGACGCCGTGTCGGGCGAGTTGCTCGGGTTCCAACGCTCCGATTCAGACAAGTCGTCGTGGGGCGACTACGTCACAGGCTGTTGGTCTCCGTCGGGGCGGTACTTTGCGCTACTCGACTCGGTCGACAAATGGGATGGCCCCTCACCCCGCAGTGGCCGTGCGGTCGTCCTCGAGATTCAGACACGTCGGATGAGTTCTGCACCCCTCAAGAACTTGCGCGACGCCCGCCTGGAGTGGGTCGACGACGAACTCCGTGTCGTTCGCGGCGATACGCATGAACTGCGGTACGACGCCCAGGGATGGCGTGAACCTCCCGCAACCCCGAGCGAACCGTCCTGGACTTGGAATGCGCGCCGGCTTCCGCGAGCCATCGTCCATTGGGACAACGAGGATCCGGATGCGCCCACCCCACTCCGTCGCTGCGCGATCACGGTGGTCGATCGCGACGGTTCGAGGAGTGTGACCCGGGCGCTGGACGGTGCCGACGTCATCGACGCGTTCGCCTCCGGCGACGAGATCGGCCTGGTGCTCCAGCACGAATCCCGGGTGAAAATCGGCATACTCGCCGCGTCGGAGGTCGTCTGCACGGCGGTCGCCGCCCTGGACCCCGACAGCGTCACCTGCGAGATCAGCGACGGGGGACGTTATTTGCTGTTGGCCCACGAGAGCACCCGACGAGATGCAATGCTCATCGAAATTGCACAAATCGCGGAATGCATCCACGACCGTATCCCCATGGTCCCCCTGCCTGGACTTCCAGAGTAGCCAACACGCCCCTCACCCCAGTGCGGCCTGTCGCGAATTGTCACACCTCCGTCGGTCTGGGAAGGGGCCTCCTCCCTCGGGACCTACACCTCGTCGGACACAAACGGAGGTGGTGATGCAGGTACGGATGGCGGTTTGGGTGATGCTCGTCGGTTGTCAGGGTGTGCATTCGTTTCAACCGGAAACTCTGGCCGAGCCCAGCTACCCGACGGTGCAATCGTTGGAGGTGTTTTACGGGGGCCTCAACGAACGCGGATCTTGGCACGAGGACCGCGAGCACGGCTGGGTATTTATCCCTGATGAAACAGACTATCAGCCCTACCGCGACGGGTATTGGGAAACCACTGAACACGGCGCGGTGTGGTATTCAGACGAGCCGTTTGCATGGGCGACCTACCACTATGGCTCGTGGGCGTACCGGGAACGGTGGATGTGGGTTCCCGGCCTAGAGTGGCGAGAAACGTGGGTCGAGTGGACGGTGAGCGAACGGACCGTGAGTTGGGCACCGGTCATGGTCCATGCGCAGGCCGCACCTGCGTTTGCGTGGACGCGCGTGCAGTGCAGGGCGGTAGGCAGGCGGGTGGAACGGCGGGATTTCGACGTCCGGGACTGGCACTGCGATGATGAAGAACGTTGGTTTCACCGAGGCGAACGACGTCGGTCCGACGCAGACTGGAGAGCGTTGGGGCGGCTTGACCACGCTGAACAACGGCGAATGGCGGCGGCGCCGAGTTCTTACCGCGAGCGAAAGGAACACGCCGAGAGGGCAATGAGAGAGCGAGAGGAAAGGGAACGGGCAGAAAGCGCTGCTCGGGAATTGACTGAACGCGTCGAAAGAGAACGCCTCGAAAGAGAACGCGCCGAACGGATGACGCGCGAGCGAGAAGAGCGTGACCGGGTCGAGAAAGCCGCTCGGGAAGTGGCCGAACGCACCGAAAGAGAACGGCTTGAGAAAGAGCGCGTTGAAAGAGCGACCCGCGAGCGAGACGAAAAGGAACGAACAGAAAAAGCCGCTCGCGAATTGACCGAACGCACCGAAAAAGAACGCCTCGAAACAGAACGCGCCGACCGGACGACGCGCGAGCGAGAAGAGAGGGACCGGGCCGAGAAAGCCGCTCGCGAATCGGCCGAACGTGCCGAACGGGAACGCCTCGAAAAA
>SYKL01000340.1 GCA_005797785.1 Pseudomonadota bacterium
GAGCGTTGCCGCGTGCTGATCCACCTGGTGGATATCTGCCCGGTTGATGGCTCCGATCCTGCTGAAAATGCCGTGACCATCGTCAAGGAGCTGGAGAAGTACAGCCCGGAACTGGCTGGCAAGCCGCGCTGGTTGGTGTTCAACAAGATGGACCTGATCTTGGAAGAAGAAGCCCAGGAGGTGATGGATCGCGTCAAGGCGGCCCTGAACCATGAAGGTCCGGTCTATGCCATCACTGCCATCAGCAAGGAAGGTACCAAGAAGGTCTGCTACGACATTCTGGATCTGCTGGATACCATGCCCCGTCAGCTGGCGGAAGATGCCAAAGACGCCATCGAGAAGGTGGAGTTCAAGTGGGACGACTACCACAAGAACCAGTTGGCCAAGGCTGAAGCGGAAGCACTGGCTGCCTCTCTTGCCTTCGATGAAGGGCTTGATGATGACGATTGGGATGACGACGAAGATGATGGCGTTGAAGTCATCTACGTCCGTGACTGATCCCCGTCACTCTCATTGAAAACCGGAGCCTGAACAGGCTCCGGTTTTTTTATGTCTATCGAGCAGCAACTCATTAGGTATATTTGTGATGTCACTTATTGCCTGCTACTGATAACCGATTATACTGCCCACCAAAATTAACAATAACGAAACAATCATCTGGCGATGTCGATTGAATCGATATGCGCCGCTGTATCTTATTGTTTTAATGGAAGGTTTGCCTGTGGAGATATTTATGCGCAAATTTCTGCCTTAAGGGCTTGTTTGTGCATTTTTTTAGAGTATTCTTGCGCCCGTTTTGCCGGTTAATGCATGAATACGCAGGTTGGCCGGGCTAGGGAAAAGTAACATTAGGGCAGTCATATCATGTTGGAAAAGAGTCTCGAAGCACCTGCGGTCAATACTCGCCGTAACTTGTTGATGTTTCTGGTTCCGTCACTTATCGGGATCCTGCTGTTCATGACGCCGGTCGTCTATGACGGTAACGTCACCATCCCGGTGGCCGTGCTGGCCAAGCTGGTGCAGCGTGTTTTTGCCGATTATCTGGTCGCTATGGTCAGTGCGGTGATCACCACCACCATGCTGATGACGCTGATTGCCTGGCTGTTCAAGCCGGCGATTCTGGTGCGTCGTCCTTTCCTCAACAGCTTGTTCAATGTCTCCCCTTTCTGGGCCTGCGTGCGGGTATTGGGCGGTATCTTCGTGCTGCTGACCTTCTTCCAGGTGGGGCCAGAGGTGCTTTACTCCGGCGCTACCGGTGGACTGGTGCTCAACGATCTGCTGCCGGTGCTGTTTTCGGTCTTCATTTTTGCCGGCCTGCTGCTGCCGTTGCTGCTCGATTTCGGGTTGCTGGAATTTGTCGGCACCATGATGACCCGCATCATGCGTCCGGTGTTCCGGTTGCCGGGGCGCTCCGCAGTGGACTGCTTTGCCTCCTGGCTTGGCGATGGCAGCGTCGGCATCCTGCTGACCAGCAAGCAGTACGAAGGGAAGTTCTATACCCAGCGTGAAGCCGCGGTGATTGGCACCACTTTCTCTGCGGTCTCCATCACCTTCTGTCTGGTGGTGATCTCCCAGGTGAAGCTGGAGCACATGTTTGTCCCCTTTTACCTGACCGTCTGTCTGGCGGGGGTGGTCGCCGCTATCGTGGTGCCGCGTTTACCGCCACTTTGCTGGAAGAAGGACATCTATGCCGATGGCACCCCCCTGTGCCGCAAGCAGGAAGCAGTGCCGCACCAGCACAGCGTGATGAGCTATGGTTTCGAGCGTGCGCTGACCAAGGCTGACAGCATGACTGATCTCGGCGCCGTCGCGCGGGAAGGGGTGAAGAATGCACTGGATATGGTGTTTGGCGTGCTGCCGGTGGTGATGGCGATCGGTACCTGCGCCCTGATGCTGGCCGAACATACCCCTATCTTTAACTGGCTTGGCGCCCCGTTCGTCCCCTTGCTGGAGCTGCTGCAACTGCCGGAGGCGGAAGCGGCCTCCAAGACCATCATGGTCGGTTTTGCCGACATGTTCATTCCGGCGGTGCTGGCCTCGACCATCGAGAGCGACATGACCCGCTTCGTGATTGCCGCCATGTCGGTAACCCAGCTGATCTATATGTCGGAAGTGGGCGCCCTGCTGCTGGGCAGCAAGATCCCGGTCAAGCTATGGGAACTGTTCGTTATCTTCCTGCTGCGCACTCTGGTCACCTTGCCGGTTATCGCCGGGGTAGCACACCTGCTGTTCTAAGGGCGCAACGCAGTGAAAAACGGTCAACCTCGGTTGACCGTTTTCTTTTTCGCAGTAACGGGAGAGAGTACCCCTTCGGTTGGCTCAGCCTGTAGTGACGGGACACTGGATGGTCAGCGAGTGGACCGTGTTGGCGATGCTATAGGGCTTGGCAGCTTGGTAGATTTTCTTCTCCTTGTCATAGCTTCCCCCCAGATACTGGGTGCTGTAGAGCGTCTGCTGACGACGATCGGTCTCCTTGTAACCTTGCGGGCAGGTCTGGTTGGCCTGCTGGAAGCAGGCTTTCATGCTGCTGCACTCGATGTAGAAGCCGCGCTGGCTCGGATCGGCAAGGTGCACAGGGGTGACGGTAGGGGCGGGGGGAGACAACAGGGCGCAACCGGAGAGCGTCAGTGCGCCCAGCAGAACGAGATGTTTTGACATAGATAACCTGAACAGTGTGGTGTGACAAAGAGTGAGGGGGAGTCTATTGCTCCCCCTTCGCTATAGGGGCACCGTTATAACCAGCCGGGGGCGCTCAGGCCAGCCCGCAAATGTAAGAAAATATGATCCCCCCACGGGCTTGTGCGGCCAGCAGGATGAGCGTTCAAACAATACTTGCCTGAGATTTGTTCCGTTCGATTGCTGCCGCTTGGCAGGCAGAGTGTGGCAGGAGATAGTGATTCATTCAGGTATCCCGTGCTACATTGCCCCACTTGTTACTGGTCTGTAAATCAATGGAGTGACCCATGTCTGCCATCCCCTATTCCGTGCTCGATCTGGTGCCTGTTGCCGAAGGATCTGTGCCTGCCGAGTCGTTTCGCCGTTCGCGGGATCTTGCCCGCCATGCCGAGGGTGATCAGTGGGCCGATCAGCGGAACTTTGGAAGCGCCGGCGGCGGCGGGAAACTTGGTGAGGTAATTGCTCAGCACCTTGTCGCCGATGGTGCCGATGGTATCGAGAACTAACGTATCACCGAAGGTTTTGATGGCGCTGTCATAGAACGGGCCGGCAGCGCTCGCTTTCACAACATCCCAAATCTGCGGGACTCGGTCAAAATGGAGCCCGGCTCCGTCACCGGCGTGTTCGCTAAAGTAAGCACAAAGCTGAAGATCGGCTTCGGTCTCGGGGACGGTGGTTTCGGCGGAGAGTAGCCCGGTCACCGCTGGACTCGACGGAATTTGGGAATCGACCGTTGGTGTGACCGTCAGTGTCGGACCTTCCGAGCCAGTTTCCGTCGAGACGTCCGACTCGGAGCACACCGGGGGAGCTTCCTCCTCGCAGACTTCGGGGCTCTCCATGGACGATGTCGGATCTTCGGAGGAGGAAACGGGCTCCTCGGTGGGACCCTCTGAGCTCAACGTTTCCTGGGGATCTTCGCAGGTCATGGCTTCCGGCGTTAAAACGGTCGGATCCGCAGGAAGTGAAGGGACTTCGCCTTCCACCTGTCCGAGCGTTTCGCATACGGCCACCTCTTCGGCCGCGGTGCGAACCTCGTCCAAAATGGCGTTCAACGCGTCTAACTGCGGGCCTTCCAGGCCGACCATCAGCACGGAGTCATCGAATGCGATCTGAAGGTCTGCAACGATGGTATACTGGGTCTCTACGAGTGTTTTTCCGTACTCCTCGACGAGTTTGAGGTACGCAGGCGACGTCTTGAGACCCTCCAGGGCCGTGGTGGGGTCGATCGACTCCGCGGGAGCTTCGCTGGTATCCGAGGTGGAGGCCGTGTCCGAGGTGGAGGCGGTGTCCGACGTCGAGGTGTTCGAGCTGGAGGCGCTGTCGGACGATCCGGTATCCCCAGTATCTGAGGAGGTTTCACTCTCGGCGGGCCCGAAGGTGCTGGCGTAGTCTTCAAAAGTCGGATCGTTTACCAATTCGGAGAGAGTGGCCTGTACTTCGGTCTCAAACTCCGAAATCAATTGCTCTGAATCGATGTCGACCGGCGCGACGCCCCCGCCGGAATCGACAGCGACGGGCGCGACGCCTCCACCGGTGTCCGCCGCGGTATGGCCCTGCGGAACGCCAAATTGCAGGTCGGCCACCGCTCCGGAGGCGACGAACCCCTCGGCAAAGGAGCGCGCTTCCCCTTCGGCGAGTCCGGCTGCCTGAGGCCCCTGGGCGGGATCGAGCTTTTCCTGGGCGATGTGCGCAACTTCGTGGGCGATCAGGCGCTTTCCTTCCGCCGAGTCGACCCTCAATCCTTGAGGATTGAGGAACACTTGTCCGCGTTCGGCAAGGCCGCTTGCGCCGATCGCCTGGGTGCGCCGCGCGGCTTCTTCGCCGACATCGACAGCCACCCTTCCGAGTCCCAGCATCGATGCGAGGCGTTGTACGAGCGCTTCCGCTTGTTGGCGTTGAGGATCTTCGCTCGACTCGTCGCTTTTCGTTTGGCGATTCCATTGAAGTTGAGCCAGAATCTGATCTTCGTTTCGATACGCTTCCTGTTCCGAAGGATCGGTCGGGCTCGACACTTGGCGATCGCCGCTGTTGGAGAGCCGGCCTTCGTCTGACTGAACCACGTGCGTGAGTTCGTGGGCCAGCAGTCGATCGCCGGCGGGAGTGCCGGGTGCCCACTCCCCGCTTCCAAAGAAAATATGGGATCCAAGGGCGAAAGCATGTGCGTTGACCGCGGACGCGGCCTCGGCGGTGGCGCCGTCGCTGTGAATACGAACGTGCGAAAAATCGTGCCCGAAGGCTTGTTCCATCCGCTCACGAATCTCAGCGGGGAGGGGGCTGCCCCCGCGGTGCGCCACCCGATCGAGCGCAGCTCCGACCACCGGGGAGCTGGCATGGCGCATCAGGAGCAACATCGCCGTGTTGGACGAAAACTGCTCGGCCTGGCCTCCGAGTCCACCGACCACGGCGGTCGCCATTTCCGAGGCGATGAACGAGCCTAATCCGGGAGAGGGCTCCTCCAGGGAGTCGAGGACCGACGCATTTCCAAAATGGTCCGTCATCCACCCGGTCATCGTGGCGTCAGAACCAACGGTTTCCTCGGTAACTACTTCGGGGGGCGCCTCGTCGCGCTGTGGACGGCGCGAAATGGGTCGCTTTTGTTCGCCAATTCCGAGTTCTGACATGGCTACCTTCATCGGCCGCCGAGGAGAGGCGACAGACCAAGTGTACGCGTTTCGGTGAGAATCCGCTGCATCGAAGTGTCACACAGGGCGCCTCGCGCGTTGCGCGACCGGGCTGTGCGGGGGTTTCGCCGGCTTCGAGCTTTGCTCTCGCCGGCCGCTTCGCGCCCCTTCCATCCCTGGCGCGGTCAGCGTTGAAAGAGGTGCTTCCACCAATATCTAAGCGTGTCAAAGGCGCTGGGTGCTTTGGGCTGAACCGCGCGCTCCTCCAGCCCTGGCCAAGTGGGGCTCGCGGCGGGGCGGTGGACACGGTCGGCGCGGGCGGATTCTTGGGCGTGCATGGATCCTCCGAACCGACAGTGCTCCCATCACCTCAAAACGATCATCGCGTGCGGGTCGATGCGCAGAATAATTTTGCAATGTAATCAATTCGTTTGCACTGCAATTATGGTGTCGCTGATGAATCCCTGGCACTGCTGCCCGGTGGGATCCCTCAATCGGATAGAGTAGCCAATGCCCAGGGAACCAGTACTATTTTTCATCGGCCCCGCTGCGCGAACCCGCGTGCACACGGGTATGGTGGTGATCACATTGCGTAGGTCTCCGGATTCGAATACCAACCGGGTGCGTATGCGAGCAAACCCGAGAGAGTTTGGTTGGACCTCTATAATGGAGGTATGCGAATCCCAAGACAGCGGTGGTCGCGGAGTGTACCAACGCGCCGAATCCTCCCGCTGGACGGGATCGACGTCTTCGTTGGGGTCGCCACCGTCCGCGCATAGGCGTTCAATCGTCACGAACTCCAAGATTTCGCTTGCTGGACACGCGCTTTCGCCGGCAAATGCGAGGGTCCCGGCCCCTGCCAGGAGGCTAAGCATGCATTTTCTCGGGCGTGCGAAGCAGCACTCGAAAGATAAGGAGGTGACCCAGCATTGCCGAGGGCACCAACACCATGGGCAACCAAATGAACGGGGTAAAGAAGATCCACGTATTGAGTGCATCCGGCCCAAAAGCGGCGAAATAAGGCGTACTGGACACGGCGATGCCAACGATGCCGACCAGCAATGCGCTTCCGGCGATGTTCCACGCCCAGAGAACGGCACGCGGTACTTCGCGGAAAACCAGCAGAATCCCTAGAAGGAGTGCGGACACTCCCGTGAGAATGTCGTAGTTATAGCCGGTCCCCGTTTCCAGGGTGCCAAACGACATTTGATGAGGCATAATGCCTGTTTTTGCGGCCAGGTGCATGGTGAGTTCGAGCGGCAGCCGAAACGCCTGCATTCCGATCAACACCGGCAGGGGTGTCCGCGCCAATGCCGTGCCAAAACGAGACCAAAATAGAAGGATGACGCCGAACATCATGCTCAGCATCTGGGGCAAAGGAGGGCGAACCGGAAGGAGGACCTGCGCTGCTCCGGGCGCGGCTGACACGGTGAAGGTGGTCGCAAATCCCGCCCATAGTATCAGAAGGACCACGAGTATCAATGCTTCAAGGTGACGTTTGGGCCGATCGGACGCTGCTCTCCAAAACACCGCCGGCCAAGCGAGCAGCATTGCGACCGCCAACCCCGCGATTCCGAAGGTGACGTTGGACGATGCGTAAGGGGGTGGAACCAGCATGGCTTCTTGTACGCTCGGAGGTGCGATGGGTCAAGGTAGCGGTTCCCATTGGGCTCCGGATACCTCTTCTTTCGTCTGGAGTCGGAAGAAGTAAACCTCGTTTACTATTCGAAGAGTGGCGATTGTCCCGAAGCTTGTCCTACGGAGGGTTTCCGCACCTATTACCGGTAGCACGCCGAGGATTTGACCTTTGTGAACCTCCGGGGTTCAGAATCCTGGGTAGGCTGCCGCGGAACCGGAGGCGCCATGAAAGGGCTGTGTTTTGACCGATTTGGAGGGCCGGAAGTGCTCTTCTACGGCGATTTGCCCGAGCCGGAGCTTCAGAATGGAGGCGCTATCGTTGAAATGGAGGCGATCGAACTCAACTATGCCGACATCTATCGGCGACAGGGGCGGTACCACCTCCAGGGATCGCCGCCCTTTATCGCTGGCTATGAAGGCGCTGGGTGGGTGGTGGCGTCGGCTGGGACTTTTTCGGTGGGGCAACGCGTCGCATTCGTGGACAGCCCGTTTGCGAACGCGGAACGTGTTTTTGTTCGCGATGAACATCTGATTCCGTTGCCCGAAACGGTGTCGGCCGAGCTGGCCGCCTCGGTGTTGCTGCAGGGGCTGACGGCCGCTTACCTCGTTCAAGACAGCTATTTGGTGCAGCGGGGGGACTGGGCGATCGTCCTTGCGGCGGCAGGTGGGGTCGGCCAACAACTGGCACAACAGATCCGAAATCGCGGAGGAAGGGTGTTCGGACTGACGTCCGATCCTCGAAAGTTTGAGGTGATCCGGGCCGCGGGTGCCGACGCCGTGGCGACGTACGCGGAGGACTGGGTCGCTCGGGCGCGAGAACTTTCGCCCGGGGGGGTGCAGGTTGTCTATGATTCTATGGGATCCACGCTACGAAAGAGCTTGGACGCTGTGCGAAACGGTGGACATGTGGTGTTTTATGGGAAGGCGGACGGCGAGCCGGATTTGGTCGATCCGCGGCTCCTGATGGACCGTTCGTTGACCCTGACCGGCGGCGATCTCTGGAATGTATTGCACTCGTCGGACGAGCGGCGTCGACGCGCTCGGGCGTTGTTCGACGATTTTGCGGCGGGGCATTTGAGAGTCGACCCTCCAACGCGATTTTCTCTTTCGGATGGAGCCGCGGCGCACCGGTGGTTGGAGAGTCGAGTCAGCACCGGCAAGGGGATCTTGGTTCCGTAGGATGCTGTTCGGGGCCCACCGGCAGCCCCCCAAAACGCGAACGCGTCGACAACGGACCCGGGCCACCCGCAGCAGGGCCGCTCGTTTGAGAATCAGTAAAGCACTTTACTTCTTGCCGGCGGCCCCCAGTCCGCTACAATTCCCGTATGCTCATCGCTCAGATCACCGACCTGCACATCAGTACGCCGGATAGCCGGAATGACACCTATTTTCGTACGGCCGACCATCTTCGGCGGGCGGTGGCGCACCTCAACGCGTTGGCGTCTCGACCCGATGTGGTGTTGGTATCGGGTGATTTGGTGGAGCGGGGGGCGACTGAGGAGTACGAACGCCTCCGTTCGATTCTTGATGAGCTTGCGATGCCGGTTTTTGTGATTCCCGGCAACCATGACCGCCGGGAGACCCTCGCGGCGGCGTTTGCGGATCGAGGATATCTTCCGCAAGATGGCGGGTTTTTGCACTATGTGGTGGACAAGTGGCCGGTGCGGCTGATCGGGCTCGATACCACCGTTCCGAAGTCGCCGGGGGGGAGGCTTTGTGAGGAGCGACTAGGTTGGTTGGACGCTCGATTGAGTGAGGCTCCGGAAAGGCCCAGCCTGTTGTTTATGCACCACCCGCCCTTTGTGACCGGAATCGCCGCCATGGACGCCATGGGCCTCGAAGGCAAAGCAGAGTTTGCAGCGGTGGTCGCTCGACACCCGCAAGTCGAGCGCGTAGTGTGTGGCCACGTTCATCGTCCGATGGTTCGTCGGTTTGGCGGCACGGTCGCCGTCACGTGTCCTTCCACTGCGCATCAGTTGGCGTTGGAGCTGCCACCGTCGCCGAAAATGGGCTTGGTGATGGAGCCACCCGCATGCATGCTGCACCTGTGGATGGGGCCCGAAGCAGGCTTGGTCAGCCACTTGAGCGTGATCGGCGGAGAGCGCCCTTCGGTGACCATTTTTGATGGCGAACGCTGGCTACCGGATGCGGTGTTGCCGGCGGATTTTCATCCGTTACCGTAACTTTCGCGCTGCAACACCCTACAACAGCGATCGGGGGCTGCTGTAGGTAACCTGCGGTCGTTCCAAGCCCCGGAGGAACGATGTGGTTTCAGGCGTTAGGACTTCTGTTGCGTGCAGCGGGTGCAGCGCCGGTCGATGTTGAGATCGAAGTCGTGCACGTTCAAGGTGACGAATGGCGCGCCGAGTATCGCTTTAGCGAGCCGATTCAAAAGTTCACGTTCGCGACCCGGGACCAGCCTTTTCGCGCGGAGTGGGCCGTTGACGGCCTGGTATTGGAAGCGGTGGACGGAAAGAGCGTCTTGCGACGGAAGAATGGTCGCACGTTTCGAAAAGCCACGGTCCACCTTAGGCAATACTCGGAAAACTCCGACAAGGCCTATCGGTTCTTTATTCCGTTCACCGACGGAAGCTCTGCGGTATACCTTGGGAATTTCGTTGGCGGGGCGGAGGATTGCTTGGAGTCCGATACCTGCGGTGCCGCGAGCTTGGTGCTTCGCAGCGAACTGGGTGAGCCGATTTTGGCTGATGGAAAGCTCACCATTGCGGTAAGCGGCGAGGTGTCCGAGCCGAACGGCTATGCGTATGTGGGCAACTTGCCACCCGTCGAAAGTGAGCTCGGGATGCTGGTGATCGATCCCGGCATGCCCGGTTGGACGATCGACGCGATTCGGTCCCTCCTTCCCGAATTGCTGGCGCAGTATGCGGATCGATTGGGGCCCGGCTTGGCCGGAAAACGAACGTTCTTGTTTGGGTATGATGAGTCCGGCGCCGGGCTTGGCGTCGAGGGTGGTGTGCTCGGCGACCAAGTGGCATTCTCGTTGCAAGGGCCGTTATGGAGCGAAGACACCCACGAAAACCGAATGCGATTGGAGGGGGTCGCCGCACATGAGGCGGCGCATCTGTGGAATGCGCGGGTTGCGGAGCCGCCGTCGGGCATCGAACACAGTTGGATGCATGAGGGCGGAGCGGATTTTTTGTCCCAGTGGGCGCGCGTCGCTCAGGGCCGATTGGCGCTCGCGGAATGGCAGGTGTTGTTCGATACCCAGGTTTTGGAGTGCGCGTATTCTCTGCGGGTCGGCTCCCTCCAGGACGCGGTTGCGGCGAAGGATCATAAGACCGTTTACACCTGCGGAAATGTGATTGCGATGCTGGCGGGCAAGACGGTGGATCCGTTGCGACCCGCCGCGGGACACGCCGAATTGTGGCGGGAGTTGCTGGCGGATACCCGTGGCGGTAGCTACGATGAGGCCGCTTATTTTGCGGTTTTGTCGCGTTATCCGGGGGGCGCAGCGACCATCGCCGCCATTCGGGAGCTGGTGGATACCCGTGTGCCGTCCACCTGGTTTGAAGACAACTTTGCGCGGGCCGGGGTGACATTTGAGCGGCGCCCGCCCGAAGTGGATCGCTACGAAAACCGAAAATTTGGTGTTCGAGCCGTTACTCTGGCCGTTCAGCAGGATTGCCCCACCGTAAGCCTGAACATCCGCGACCAGAATGCGACCTTCGCCGATTCATCCTCGTGCTCGGCGCTCAAGTCTGTGGAGTCGATCGATCGCATCGGAGGAATTCCCTATTTAGAGCAGGGACTCTTGGCGTACGACTACCTCCAAACCCGGTGTGCTGCAGCGGAGCCGATTGTTGTTCAAAGTGGCCAGCAAACCTTCGAACTTCCGTGTAAGACGCCGCCGCCCTCGGTTCCGATGCTGACGGTCACCGCGCCACCGTTGTAGATAGATAGTAAAGCTCTATTACTATTTTCTGTAAGGCGTTCTGGACCGGATACGGATATTTTCGTGTTCGGAGCCCCATGTTTGTTGGCGCGGTAGATTTTCGGGCGGGGGGCGGCTATCGCTAGGAGGCCGTTGACGTTGGAGTGCGGGTATGCGCAGTCACCTCGGAATGCTCGTGTTTCTTTCGGCCTGCACCGGGAAAGAAGCAATTACCTCGCCGCATGTGGCCGAGTTCGTTCAGCCGCCCACATTGGACGATCAGGACCCCGACGACGGCCGGTTTTCGGGTCAGATCACCGCCGCGCCGGCCACTTTGGAGATCACGGGCGATCCCGTGGAGTTCCTCACCTTCAACGGTAGCATTCCCGGCCCACAAATTCGCGTAAAAGCTGGCGATCAGGTCGCGATCCACTTCACCAACGGCTTGCCGGATGACATGTGGGACACGGCGATTCATTGGCATGGGATCGAAGGCTACAATTCGTCCGATGGTACGCCGGTGAGCCAGGTGGCGACGGCAGTCGGCGATTCATTCGACTACGAATTTACGGCGACCCGGGCGGGGATCTATTGGTATCACCCGCACCATCGCGGTGCGCAGGCGCTTTTTTCCGGTTTGTATGGGCCGTTGATCGTGGAAGATCCTGCCGAAGCGGAGCTGACGTCTCTCGGGATCCTTCCCGCCGACGACCGGGTGGTGGTCCTGTCGGACACCTGGACGGCCGGAGGAGTGGTGACCTCGGCGGAGGTCGACGATGCCATGGAGATCATGAACGGCACGGAAGGACGGGATCTTCTGGTCAACGGGCAGGTCGATCCGGTGTTGGAGGTGGGCGCCAACTCAGCGGTTCGACTTCGGCTGATCAATTCATCGATAACTCGGTTTTGGCGGCTTTCTGTTCCCGATCATGTCCTCTCTCGAGTCGGTGGTGAGGGAGGGCTTCTCGACCGCGTTCGAGTCGAAGGTGGGACCATCGAAGGTGAGCGTTTCGACCCCGAAACAGGCGAATCTGTTGGCACGGTCGAGGTGGACCTGGGGTATGCGCGGGGGGAGATCGTTCTTGCCCCGGGTGAACGCGCGGATGTGGTGTTGGTGACCGACGGGCAACCGGGCGAAGAATGGTCTCTTCGATGGGAGGATTTTGCGCGCGGGCGCCACGGGATGTGGATGGAAGGCGACGAAATGGTCATGGGCGATGCGGAGGATGACGGCACCCGGCCCGGAGAGGAGGTCGCCAGGTTTCGGCTGGTCGAAACGGACGCTGATCCCTTCACCATCGCCGAGGGCGATCCGGTGTTGTTAGCGGTCGACCGCACGGTGGGGCAGATCGACGCGACGGGCGCATTGGAATGGTTTGGGGCCGAGGGTACGACCCTCGACGAGCAGATGGACATGATTCAAGAGGAAAACGGCAGTTGGTCGATGACCACTTGGTTTGGGATGAACGGTGAGAGTTGGCACCCGGATCATCACATGGGCGCGGATCAGGAGGAGGCCCCTACCGCCAAACACGCTGCGCTCGGTGATGTGATCCGTTGGGAGGTTCACAATCAGTCGATGATGGCGCATCCCTATCATCTGCATGGATTTTCGTATCAGCCGTATGAGTTGGTCTATTGGCCGGATCCCGAGGATGAAGCTAGCGATGGGACGGCTGTCCGGGTTCCGTTCACCTGGGACGAATATCAGGACACCTCGTTGTTGCCCCCGTTCTCGTCAGTATTCTTCACAGTAAAACTGAACGATCCCGAAGGGAACGGCTCGGCAGCGGGGCGGTGGATGCAGCATTGCCACATCCTGCAGCACGGCGAAAACGGCATGATGTCGGAGTTGGTGGTCGCTCCTTAGAAAGTTTCGAATCCCGGTGCACACAAATACCCTCTGAGGGTATAGCGGTAGCATTCTTGGGGGATGCGATGCGTACCTGGCTGTGGATGTCCGTTGGGGTGATGGCGGGTTGTGCGGGCGAAACCGGCGACAGTGGC
>SYKL01000341.1 GCA_005797785.1 Pseudomonadota bacterium
CTGCACCCCAGCGTCGATCAAGGCGAGCGTTACGGCGCTCACAACTACCATCCACTGGACGTCGTCCTCACCCGCGGCGAGGGCGCCTTTGTGTGGGACACCGAGGGCAAAAAATACCTCGATTGCTTGTCCGCCTACTCCGCCGTCAATCAGGGGCACTGCCATCCCAAGATCGCTAGCGCCATGAAAGCCCAATGCGAACGCCTCACGTTGTCGAGCCGCGGATTTCACAACGACCAGTTGGGGCCGTTTCTGGAGAAACTGCACCACTTTTCCGGTTTCGACAAAGCGCTATTGATGAACAGCGGCGCAGAAGCTGTGGAAACCGCGATCAAGGCCGCCCGCAAATGGGGTGAGACCGTCAAAGGCGTTCCGGAAGGCCAAGGTGAAATCATCGTTTTCACCGACAACTTCCACGGGCGCACCACCACCATCGTGAGTTTCTCGACCGAAGCGCAATACCGAGCTGGGTTTGGTCCGTTTACCCCTGGGTTTCGGGTCGTTCCCTACGGAAACGCTGCGGCCCTCGCCGAAGCCATGGGCCCGCGCACCATCGCCGTTCTCGCCGAACCCATCCAAGGAGAAGCGGGGATCATCGTCCCTCCTGAAGGATGGCTCCGTCAGATTCGCGAATTGTGCGATCAGCATCGGGCGTTGATGATCCTCGATGAGATCCAGACGGGCCTCTGTCGCACCGGTCGAAGGTTCGCATTCGAGCACGAGAATGTCCGCCCTGACGCGGTTACCATCGGAAAAGCGCTTTCCGGCGGCTTCTACCCCATAAGCGCTTTCCTCGCCAGCAATGAAGTGATGGGCGTGTTCAAGCCCGGCGATCACGGTTCCACCTTCGGCGGAAACCCCTTGGCGGCGGCCGTGGGATCCGCGGCATTGGACGTCCTTCTCGACGAAAATCTGGCGAATCACGCCGCTGAGCTTGGCCCCTGGTTCATCGAACAGCTCCGCGGAATCTCCTCCCCCCACATCAAAGAGGTACGGGGAAAGGGGTTATTGGTGGGCCTCGAAATCCGAAAGGAATCCGGACCCGCGCGTCCATTCTGCTTGGCGCTGAAAGATCGCGGCATGTTGTGCAAAGAAACTCACCAACAGGTGATTCGATTTGCGCCCCCGCTGGTGGTATCGAAAGCCGATCTCCAATGGGTAGTCAAGCAGGTTGACGAAGTGTTGAACACATGAGACTTAAGAAAGTTATAGTACTTCCGTCATTCCTCCTTGCGCTCGCGTGCGGCGGCCTGGGCTCCAACTATCAAACGCAAGCCACCGATCAAGCGGCGGCGCTCACCGTCGCGGATGTCGCTCCGTTCTCCCTTCTCGGCGAACAGGCCGATCGCACCAAAGAGAGTTGGGAGCTTTCCAAGGGGATCGATGGCGTGTGGTCAATGGAGTACAATTACTCCGGTGAAACGCTCGTTCTGTCCTCGCAGCTCCAATTGGATTCCAGCACCTCCGGGGCGGAAACCACCTACGGCGCACTGGGACTGGGCATGTCTGTCGGAATGCTGGGCCAAAAGGGAGTTGAACTCGTCCCCGCCCCCGCCATTCCGTACGGCGACGAGAGCGATTGCCAATATTTCCATAGCAGCAATGTAGATGTCGGCTTTGTCTGCCGAATTCGAGAGGGTAAGCGCACCGCGCTCTACATGGCCGTCGGCTTTCTACCCAACGGAGAAGCGACGCCCGAAGCCCTGCTTCGGCGGCCATGGGAAGCATTTCAAGGATGGGATCCGTCGGTCAACGCAAAGGAGATCGAGTGACCACCCCGCTGTATGCGCTTCTGTTTTTTGTAGCTTGGACCTTATCCATCCTCATGGGCGTCGCGTATTTCCGAGTGTCCAGCGTCCTGCGGAAAGAGGCGCGGGCATCTTCCTTTCCAGGAGGTGTTGCCCCAGGAAATGATCTTTACTCGAGGTTTATTCGCGCACACCTCAATTGCGTTGAAAACCTGCCGCTGTTCGGCGCCGTCGTGCTCGTAGGGCATGTCGCTCAAGTCGAATCGACCCTTTTTAGCGGCATTTCCGTCGCCTACATCGCGGCCCGCGTCGGGCAAACCTTGGCGCATTTGTGGTCGGCGAGGGAGCTCGCCGTGAACATCCGGTTTGGGTTCTTCTGCCTCCAGGTCGGCTTTCTGTTTGCCATGATCCTCACCATTCTCGCGGCTTAGGACGTCGCACCCGAGGCGGACACATTTTGGCCGGGTGACGCCATAGGCTCTCGGAATGGAATCCTTCGCCTGGGCCCTGGTGGGCATTCTGTTGTTGGTCGTCGCCTGGCTCATTTTCGCCTGGCGGTGGGAGCGCGGCCGCGTTCGCCGGGGAAATCTCGGTCGGCTGCGTATCGCCCAGCGTGGAGAATCTGACGCGGAAAAGCTGCTACAAAGCGAAGGTTACGCAATCCTAGAACGCCAGTTGTCACTTCGTTGGACCCTGTGGGTGGATGGCGAGCCCGAATCGGTGCTGAGTCGAGCCGACCTGCTGGTCGAGCGGCACGGCCTCACCTACATCGCCGAAGTGAAGACCGGTACCGTCGCCGACCCGACCAAACCCTCCACCCGACGCCAACTGTTGGAATACCTGCACGCCTTTGACGTCGATGGCGTTCTCCTGGTCGATCCTGCGGAAGCTTTGGTTCAAGCGATTACTTTCTATGAGTCCGGATAGACAAGTACGTTGACCATTGCGTTTCGCTGATCCCAGATTGCACCAAGATGTACCAAACGATCCAAACCTGCACCCAATGAGCGACAAGACATGCGGAGGCCGATGTGACCATCTCTGGGATCTCAAGCATTCAAGGAATCTCGCCAACCGACACTCAAGGCGACATGATCCGCGCGGTTCAGCAGCACCGACGCACGGTTCGCGCGATGACCGACCTCGATTCGGACAAGAGCGGCGGCATTTCATCCGAAGAGTTTGCCGCCGGCGCCCAGAAAATGAAGGAAAAGGCCGCTGCTCAGGGTCTTCCCGGTCCACAGAAAAGCCCGGAAGAGGTGTTTGCCGAGCTCGACAAGAACGGCGACAGCTCCCTTTCTTTCGAGGAATTGGCCGAGATCGCCAAGAATCCCCCCCCTGGACAGGCCATTCGCCGAATGAAACGGCTCGACGCCGACGAAAACGGTGAGGTGAGCGAAGAAGAATTCACCGCTGAACGCGAGGCGCGGGCCGCGCAAGCGGCAGCCCTCGGCCTGCCTGCCCCACAAACGAGCGCTGCAGAAGCCTTCGCAAATCTCGACAAAGACGGAAATTCCACGCTTTCGTTCCAGGAGGTTGCCGCCATCGGCCACCCTCGCCCACCTCAGCCGCCTTCGCCCGGTCAGATGATGAAGCAGTTCGATGCCGATCAAAGCGGCAGCATCTCTTCCGAGGAGTTTCTGACCGAAGCCCAACGCATGGCGGACAACGCCGCAGCGAACGGCCTCCCCGGCCCGCGAATCCCTCCGGCGGAAGTGTTCGCGTCACTTGACAAGAATGGCGATTCTTCGCTCTCCTTCGAGGAGCTCGCAGCCCTGGCCAAACCGCCGCCTCCGCCCTCCCCTGGCCAGGTCATGAAGCAGTTTGATGCTGACCAAAGTGGCAGTGTCTCATCGGAAGAGTTCCTGACGGAAGCGCAGCGTATGGCCGAGCACGCCGCGGCCAACGGGCTTCCTAGTCCCCAGGTTCCGCCCGAGGAAGTGTTCGCATCGCTCGATAAGAATGGCGATTCTTCGCTCTCCTTCCAAGAGCTGTCCGTTCTCGCTCGGCCTCCCAAGCCCCCGCCGATGCAGCAAATTCTGAACCAGGTCGATACCGACAAAAGCGGCAATCTGTCCCTAGAAGAGTTCACTGCGGAAGCCAAGCGACTTGCCGAGCGCGCCGAAGCTCTCGGCCTGCCCGGACCCCAGCGCCCCGCGGAAGAAGTTTTTGCGGAGCTCGACCAAAACGGGGATCAGATCCTGTCCTTCGAGGAGCTCGCTGCTCCGGCGAAACCGCCCGCGCCACCGGCTCCTCCTTCCGGCGCAGTCTGAGGCTGGAGCGGGGGTTCACCGCGCTCCACAGGAAATCGTAAACCGGTTGACGATTGGTGAGCGCTACCGCGAACCGTAGGCTTTCAGCGCCTTTCCGAGCAATTCCGCGGCACGGACGAGCTTGGATTCCTCCAGAACTGCGGCGAGCCGAACCTGATCGCGCCCGTCCGATGGATCCGCGTAAAAACCCGGTCCTGGCGCGACGACCAAGCTCTCTCCGCGATCGCGAAAATCGGTGACCAAATACCGCGCGAAAGCTTCGCTATCGGTCACAGGCAACTTCACCATCAGGTAGAACGCGCCTTCTGGTTTCGGCGCTTGCAAACCCAACTCCTGCAACGAACCGTACAGCGCCAGCACGCGCCCTCGCCAGATGGCGCGCAGGTCGTCGTAGTACGACTCCGGCAGATTCATCGCGGCGATCGCCATCTCCTGCGCCAACGGCTGGGGGCCCAGGCGGGCCTGGCCTAGGCGTTCAATTTTCTCCATCAATTCGCCATTTCGGGAGATTAGAAACCCGATGCGGGCGCCGCAAGCCGACCAAGTCTTCGAAAGCGAATCGATGACCACCACGCGCTCGGAGTGCTCTGGGAATTCGAGCGCCGATGCGGGAGGTTCACCAAACCAAATTTGCCGATATACCTCATCCGATATTACGAATAAGTCATGTTTCTTCGCCCAATTTAGGACGCGACCAATCTCGGCGCGAGAGTACACTACGCCGGTAGGGTTCCCCGGCGTGTTCAAGACGATTGCACGCGTTTTTGGAGTGACCATCCGATCCAAATCGGCATCGCTCGGGATGGCAAAGCCATCCTCAATTCGCGTACGAATGGGCACCACTCGCGCACCGGCCACGGTTCCAAACCCATTGTAGTTCGTATAATAGGGCTCCGGAACAAGAATTTCGTCCCCGGCATCACAGATCGCCGTGAACGCAAACAGCAGTCCCTCAGATCCACCTGCCGTCACCACCACGTGTTCCGCGCTGAGGCCCGGGCTCCAACGCGACGAATACGCCGCCGCTGCCGCGCGACAGGCCGCCGTTCCCGAGGCAGGACCATAGGCGATCACCTTGGGCTGATAGCTGCGAATGGCGTCCAGCATCGGCTGCGGAGTTAGTACATCGGGTTGACCAATATTCAGCCGGTAGAAGCTCACATCCTTCTGTTTGGCGACGGTGAGGTCGAGTTTGCGGATGGCGCTCTCTTGCAAGGTGTGTGCGCGCGCAGAAAGGCGAGGCATGGTGTCTCCGTGGCCGCCACCCTACCGCGGCGGAACCGTTCCCCGCAACCGCCACGAAAAAGGCGGCCGTCCCAAGGGGAACAGCCGCCGTTATCGTTTCGCTCGTTGCCTGGTCCTACGATCCGAGCTTCGAGCGCGCGCTATCTCAGCCGCAGACGGACTCGAGGATCAACCGGGTAACAATGTACGGGTCCATATTCGCACAAGGACGCCGATCTTCGAGGTAGCCGCGGCCGGCCTGCTCGACATTCAGCGGAATGCGAATGGATGCTCCGCGATGTCCCACGCCAAACCGGAATTCCCGGTAGGAGCAGGTTTCATGTTTGCCGGTCAAGCGGCGCTCGATGCCCTCGCCGTAGTTGGCGATGTGCAAATCGTGGCGCGCCTGCAACTTGGGCATCGCGTCAAGAATCGCTTTGATCCCGCCTGGGGCGCGCATCGTGTTGGTCGAGAAATTGGTGTGCGCGCCGGCGCCATTCCAATCGCCGCGAACCGGCTTCGGATCGAGCGTCATGGCGATGTCGTACAGCTCGCCGACGCGGTACAGCAGGTACCGAGCCAACAACAACTGATCGGAAACCTCAAGAGCGCCCAACGGGCCAACCTGGAACTCCCATTGGCCCGGCATGACTTCTGCATTGATGCCCGACAACGTCAGGTTCGCGCTCAAGCAGGCGTCGAGATGGGCCTCCACCGCTTCACGGCCGAACACTTCATCGGCCCCCACGCCGCAGTAGAACGGACCTTGTGGCGCTGGGTAGCCATTTTCCGGCCAGCCCAACGGGCGGCCATTTTGGAACATGGTGTACTCTTGCTCGATACCAAACCAAGGCTCCAACGCCTTGTGACGCTCGGCAACCGCGCGCAGCGGGGCGCGAGAGTTGGTGGCATGCGGCGTGCCATCGGCATTGAACACTTCGCAGAGGACCAAACGAGCATTTCCGCCGCGAAGCGGATCATTGGTCGCGAAGACGGGGCGAAGAATGCAATCTGAGAACTCGCCGTCCGCCTGGCCGGTGCTGGAGCCATCGAAGGTCCACTCGGGATAATCGGAGATCGACTTCACTTCGTCATAAATGACTTTGGTCTTCGATCGGAGCGTACGGGTCGGCGTAGAGCCGTCGACCCAGATGTACTCTGCTTTCAACGCCATGGGGGGCCTCGCAGTTTTCGGGGTGGGGAGCCGAGATCGATCGTTGGATCCGATCGAGCCGCGCACACCTACCGCGCCGATTTACACCGTGCACCCCAACTGCGAAAAAGTCACCGCACCGTCAAAAGCGGTCGCGTCCTCCCTTGGCTTCCAGGCTATCGGCCAAGAGCGACATCCTCGTCATGAGAAAGACCATCCCGTCCAGGGTGGTGTCGTCGATGCAAACCCGCTGAACAAGAACCAGATATCGTCCGTGTGTCGCGATCGCCCCGAGCGGAAGATTTAGGTTTTCCGCCAGCAATAATGCCGTATCATATTCACCGACCTCTCCAAATGCAGAGCGTACTTCCACCATTTCGCGGCCCCAGGCGGGATAGCGACGCAGCATCACCCGTTGCGAGCGTTCGGTTCCTGCTTCCTGGCGTTTCAACGTCAACGCCAACTCATCGACGCCGTCGGTGTCCAGCTTAAAATCCCGCCGAAGCCGCGCTTGAAGGTCGTTCCAACTGGCCATTCGGCCTCCCAAACCAAGGTACCGCACTGGCGAGCGAAACGAAAGCCGTTGTATTACAGCAGGGCCTCCGAGGGAAAAATGCGCGTCCTTACCTGGAACGTCAACGGACTACGAGCCGCCTTAAAAAAAGGGGTAGAAGCTCATCTTGAGAAGATCGACCCGGATGTGGTCCTCCTCCAAGAGGTACGGGCGTTGGTGGACCAGCTGCCGTCCGGATGGAGTCTGAAGAAACCCTGGACTGCCCATTGGAATCCCGCGCAAAAGCTCGGCTGGTCTGGAACGGCCACCTGGAGCCGCAAGCCACTTGAGCTCTTGGGAGTAGGCTTCGAAGGCACTGATCTCGACGGCCGCATCCTACGGACCCGGGTCGGAGACTGGGATTTGATCAATGTGTATCTCCCTTCTGGCTCCGCGGGTCCCGAGCGACAAGCCATGAAGGAGGAGTGGATCGCGAAGCTGCTCCCCTGGGCCAAGCAATTTGCGGAATCCCCCCGTCCCACGCTGCTGTGCGGCGACCTGAACATCGCGCACACCGCCAAAGACGTTTGGAGCCCCTCTCGCGCAGCGAAACTCTCAGGCTTTCTTCCTCACGAACGAGAGTGGTTTACCCAATTTCTGGCGTCGGGCTGGACGGATTCCCTCCGCGAACACTTGCCCGGGCAGCAGGGCCCCTACACCTGGTGGTCGAACTTAGGTCGCGCCAAGGCAGAAGATCGCGGTTGGCGTATTGACTATGTTCTCGCAAACGCCGCCGGACAGGGACGCGTTCGCAGCGTGTCCGTCAATCGTGAAGCTGGAATCGCCGTTTCCGACCACGCTCCCGTGATCGTGGACCTGGACTGATGCCCGGCTGGGGCTGGAGCCGCCTGGCAGACCCCTACAAAAAAGGGAGTCTCGCCGCGAAATTTCGCGAGAGGCGACGGCAACGATTTTTGGCGTGGCTCCCACGCCAAGCGCGCACGGTCATCGACGTCGGTGGAACCGCCAAATTCTGGGAAGGGTCCAACCTCAAAATAACGGTCCTTTCTCCAAATCCACCGGAGGTCGGCGTAAATTGGATACAAGGAACAGTAAAGGACCTTTACCAATTCCGTGAAGCGGAATTTGACGTCGCCTTCTCCAACAGCGTCATCGAACATGTGGGCCCCGATCGCGGTGAAATGGCAAGGCAAATGCCACGAGTTGGCCGGTCCTTTTGGGTGCAGACCCCCAACCGTCGTTTTCCAGTGGAGCCGCACTTTCTGTTCCCAGGCTTTCAATTCCTGCCGATCGAACGCAGGATTTGGTTAGTTCAGAACTTCGATCTCGGTTGGTGCGGCCGAATCCCCGACGCGGCCCAAGCGCGCGCCGCGGTGGAAGAAATCACCCTCCTCGACCGTTCCGAGCTTCAACGCCTCTTTCCGTCCGCGACCATCGAACCTGAGCGCTTTTTCGGGCTCAACAAATCGTGGATTGCTCACTTCGCCCAGGAGGGCTGAAGCACGGGTTGGGTGGCAAAGCCATTCGGACCGGTCATCCCGACATGGTGCAGGCAAAACTCCCAGTCTTGCGGAACATTGTCGGGGAGCTCCCCCCCTCCATACCGGTGGTCACCGGCCAACGGAATGCCTAAAAAGGCCGCGTGAACCCGAATCTGGTGGGTCACACCCGTGGTAATCGTCACCTCAAAACAGCGCCCCTTCAACCATCGAAATCGCGAATCGGCGTCATACCATTGACCGCGGTGCGGAGTGTCGGGCCCCCGCTGCACAACCATTCGGGTCTTTCGACGGGCATGATGAGCGATCGGACGAGAGCAGCGGTTTTCGCTCCACTTCACATCACAACTGGCGATCATCCAATAGGTTTTTGTCAGCAACTTCCCAGAAAACCAGCCCCGAAGCTCGTCCAACTCCAGGGGGCTGTCCGCAAGCAACACCGCCCCGGAAGTTCCGTTGTCCAACCGATGAGCTATACCTCCCTCAAAACCCTTGGGCCAAGGGAGCTCTTGCCGCCAAGGTTGCTTGTCCAACACCTCGGCCAACACCGAAGGACCCGGCGTTGCATCGTGGCGCGGAAAAACCGGAACTCCGGCGGGCTTGTACCAAGTGGTCGGCATAGGGATCGTTAACCCGCTCGTGCGGCCATGCGGAGGAACGACGTGGACATCTTGATCACCGGCGCTTCCCGCGGCATCGGCCGCGCCATCGCAAACCGCTTCGGCCAGGATGGGGCGAGGATCCTCGTCAACTACCTGCAGAACGAACGCGCAGCGGAGCAGACATGCGAAGAAGTTCGTGCCGCCGGTGGTGAAGCCTGGGCGATCCAAGGGGATGTTCGCGCGCCGGACGCCTTGCAGGCGCTCGCCCACGAGGCCCAAATGCGGTTTGGTGGTCTCGACATCCTGGTGCACAACGCTGCCATCGGTGCGTTGAAACCGATGGATCAAATTCGCGTAAGCCAATGGGACCTCACTCTGGAGAGCTCCCTTCGGCCGTTCTGGCTGTTGACCAAGCTGGTGAAACCCCTGCTTCGACCGGGCGCACGGGTGATCGGCATTACCAGCCTCGGATCACGTCAATTTACCCCGGGGTACTCCGCCATGGGGGCAGCAAAAGCGGGCGTTGAAGCTCTGACTCGACAACTCGCCGTAGAACTAGCGCCGATCCGGGTCAATACCGTGTGCGGCGGTCTGGTGGACACGGATTCCTTGGCGTACATCCCCGACTCGGCCACCTGGGGAAAGCAGGTAGCGGAAGCCACACCGCTCAAACGCTTGGGAACACCTGACGATATCGCAGGCGCGGTTGCGATGTTGTGTTCGCCAGACGCAGGGTGGATCACCGGCCAAATTCTGGTCGCCGACGGCGGGTTAAGCTGTTTATAGTCCGATCGAGGGAGGCGAATTGTCCGAGGAACCGAAAAAAAATCCGTTTCAGGGATTCCGGATCGAAGTCGACCCGGAGAAGGTGGACCAAGCGCTGAAAGACGTACGAGAGCGGGTTCAGAGCTCCGTCGCCGCCGGCCGTTACACCAAAGTGCGCATTTCTTACAAAGGAAAGGCGCTGATCCCGGACGTTCCGTTGGCCGTTTTCCTCGCCACCGAAGGTTTGGCGTTCTGGCTGGTCAATCCGCTCGGCGCGCTCCTGGTGAACATCGGTGCCAAGGTGTTTTTGGACATCGAGTTTATTCATGAGGCGGAC
>SYKL01000342.1 GCA_005797785.1 Pseudomonadota bacterium
GCTGCCCGCGACAGTCTCGGTCGCAGCCACCCCTTCGAGCATCAGCGATGCGCCGGCAACCGGGGCCTCGCTCAAATTGGCCACACTGTCCGCCTCCGCCAAAAAGGACGTCAGACTGGTACCTTCACCATATGGCGTATCCGACAAATCAAAGCTATCCGTGTCTTCATTGGCTTCGACGCCCAAAACCATCCCTTCCACCACTAAGGGATTGGTCGCCCCTTCCACGGTGTCCTTCACTTTCTTGAAGATGTCACATCCCATCAGGGGCAAACAAATTACACCCACATAAGCCCAACGATTCACGTCTCCTCCTGCGCGGCCCCTAGGCAGCTTGACGGGGACCTGCCCCCGCACTAGGTTCGCTTGGATTAGGCTACCACGCCAGACCTCTTTTGGATGAGAAGAAACCATGGCTTCCAAGACCGCAGTGACCGAGTTCAAACGCGCCCGCCGCCACAAAAACATGAACCCGGCGCGCAAAGCGCTCGCGCGCAACCAGGGTACGACCCCGGTGTTTCCGGTGCACACCCCCGAGGTCGATGCAGCGGCGCCGAAGGATCAAGTTGCTCCGGCCAACCGCGCCAAGTAGTTCGGCTCATCGCCTCCGATCCGCGTTCTAAAGAGACCATTAAGCCGATGCCGCGCATCGGCTTTTGGTGTTTTCAAGCTTCACCTCTCGTCACCCGGACGACCGCAACCCCATGTTGATCGGCCACCAAGCTACGATTCAACGCCTCTGGGGCGCATTAGAGCGCGACAGCCTGCACCACGCCCTGTTGTTCGAGGGCGCACCCGGCATTGGAAAACGTCGGTTGGCGCTCCGATTGGCCCAAGCGGCGAACTGCGAAGCGGAAGTGCGCCCCTGCGAAAAGTGCCGCTCTTGCGGTCTCATCGCCACAGGAAACCACCCTGACGTGATCATGGTGGTCCCCGATCCCGAAAAAGCGACCGCCACGATCGGCGTCGATCAGATTCGCGAAGTCGTCCGACAATCTGGCTATCACCGGTACAATGCGAAGAAGCGGTTCATCATCATCGATCCCGCAGAAGCGATGCAGGCCAGCGCTGCAAATGCGCTATTGAAGACGTTGGAAGAGCCACCTGCCGGCACCGGCTTCATCTTGCTCGCCACCCACGCCCGCGCCCTGCTGCCCACGATCCTGTCCCGCTGCCAACGGCATCGGCTCGCCCCGGTCACCGAAAAGGAGCTCGTCATCTGGCTGTCCGGCCAAGGGATCGACAATGCGTCGGTGATCGCTCGAATGGCCGAAGGGCGTCCCGGACGGGCGTTGGAGCTGGCTCAGGGGAGTCTCACCGAGCGCGCTGAGTTTCGAGCCCAAGCCTTGCAGGCGATGGCAGGCTCCCTCAAAGAGACGTTTCAATTCTCGGAAGCGCTGTGCAAGGGTGCTGGGCGGCAGGATTGGGTGCCGAAGGTGGAACGACTTCTGGAGCTGTTCGAGGATTTGCTCCGCGATACAACGATTCTCGCGTCAGGATTGGATGCGCCGTTGCTAAATGCGGACCTCCAACCCGTGCTGGAAAAGTGGGTGGATGCACTTTGGCCGGGGGGAATCAGCGCGTGTGCCGAAGCCATCCACGAGGCCCGCGAAAACCTCCAAGCCAATGTCGGCGGGCGAACCGTGGTCGACGCGCTGCTGGCCCGCATTCGCACCGAGCTCGGCGCTGCACGAAAGGCCGTTTTAGCTTAAGTTTTAGCGCGACACGCCAGCTGGTACATCAAAATTCATCGAATCCGACATTTTTGATGTACCACTTCTAAAGGAGAGGTTTTACTCCTCTTCTACGCTAGGTCCCTGCCCGGGTTGAATGCCGTCCAGCCCCCCGCGCCGCACCATGGCCCGCGCCGCGCCAACCACAAACAGGCTACCGGTCACCAACGTTTCGTCGGCTTCTCCGTACACTTCCGGCAAAGCCTGCTCGATCGGTCCGCCGTCGGCCAATGGGATGTCGAACTCTTGCAGCAACTCGGCGAGCGCAAACGACTCCCGCGCCTTCGGATGTGCGCATTGGGTGGTCACAATTTCATCCACATGCGGAAGCAACGGCGCGACCAGCTTCACCGGATCGCGGTCTTGCCCCTGTCCAAACAGCAAAATCCGATTCTTGGGGCGCGGCTGGGTCGCCAACCACGCCGCCAACGCCAGCGCCCCCTCCTCGTTGTGCGCTCCATCCAGGATCAACCCCGGCAACATCCGCTCGATGCGACCGCCGTAGCGCACCAACTCCAAACCTCGCCGAATCGCGTCATCCGGCAGGACAAAACCCGCCATTCGCAGGCGGTGAAGCACGCCCAGCGCGACCAACGCATTGGCCCCCTGATGCGCCCCTTGCAGGCCCAACGCCACATCGGACAACGCTCCATGCGGTGTACGGAGGTTCCAGCCCGACTTTCGCTGTTCGCGCGTCATGTCGGGCCCCGGCTTCCACAAAGCGCACCCGAGGGCTTTGGCGCGGGTTTCCATGACTTCCCGCGCCGGCGGCGCCAATGGCCCGATGACCACCGGAACACCCTTCTTAAAAATTCCTGCCTTTTCCCCTGCAATCTCTTCCAGTGTGGTCCCGAGAACGTCCACATGGTCGAGTCCGATCGTGGTCACCGCACACACCAGCGGAGAAACCACATTGGTTGCGTCCAATCGGCCACCGAGGCCGACTTCCACCACCGCCACATCCACGGCTTTCGCCGCGAACAGCTGGAACGCGAGCACCGTACAAAATTCAAAATAGGTGAGCGGAGACTCCAACATCCCAGAGGAATCTGCCCAATCGGTGCGCACGCGGTGAAGCGCCTCGATGAAGTCGGACAGGGTCGCATCGTCCACGGGGTCGCCATCGAGCCGAAACCGCTCGTTGACCGCCTCTAAGTGAGGAGACGTATAGGTGCCCACCCGGTAGCCCGCCTCCACGAGCGCGCGGGTGACCATCATGCAAACGCTGCCTTTTCCGTTCGTTCCTGCCACATGGATGACGGGAACCGCACGGTGCGGCTCGCCCATAAAGTCCAACAGCGCTTTCACCCGCTCCAAACCGAGTTTGACCCCAGTCTCGGACATCTGGTCCAGTATCGGGTGCCCGATCATGCGCTGGCTGCCCCTTCTCCCTGCTCTTCCTCTTGCGAGGCCGGTAAAGACAACAATTGGCGCAGGGTGCGGGCGACGAGCTCGCGCAGCTTCAAACGCGGCACGATTTGGTCGAGCATGCCGTGTTCAAGTAGGTATTCCGCCGTTTGAAAGCCCTCGGGCAGCGCCTCGCCGATCGTCTGCTGGATAACCCGGGGGCCGGCAAATCCGATCAGGGCGTTCGGCTCGGCAAAAATCAGATCGCCCAACATCGAAAACGAGGCGGCAACACCCCCGGTGGTCGGATGGGTGAGAATCGAAATGTACGGCATACGTACTTCATCTTTGAGGCGCGCGAGCGCGGCGCTCGTCTTCGCCATCTGCATCAAGGACAGCACGCCCTCTTGCATACGCGCACCACCGGAAGCGGAAATGATCACGACCGGACGCCGGTATTCAATCGCTCGCTCGATCTGCCGGGTGATCGCCTCGCCGACGACCGATCCCATCGAACCGCCCATATACCGGAACTCAAAGGCGCCGACTTCGGTCGCGACCCCATCAATGGTCGCGCTCGCGGACAAATAGGCGTCGTTGCTCCCCGTTTGACGACGGGTCTCTTCAATGCGGCGGTGGTAGGGCTTGCTGTCCACAAACCCCAAAGCGTCCACCGGGGACAGCTGACGATCGTGGAAAATCAGGCTTCCTGAGTCGCACAACAGCGTTAGCCGCGCCAAGGCATCGATGCGAAAATGGTGGCCGCAGACGCACACCTGCGCATTGGCCGCGAGCGTCTCGTTGTAGATCAACTCCGAGCAGGTGGGACACCGCGTCCAAAGATCCGGGGTGTCAGGAACCACTTCACGAGGTTTGACCGCAAACTCTTTTCGTTGCTCGAACCAGCGCCGCCCTTCGCCTGACATCGGCACCTCAACCCCCACGATTTATCGGAACCTACGTCCACCCGCCACCGGTTAAAGCAACCCTTCAGCGGACAAGGCCCGCCAACGGAAAGGAGCGTCAATGAACGGGGTGATCGAGGCCATCGCCGCCTTTGTGGACGGTGGAAGAGTGCCTTCGGCCTCGGTTGTGGTTCGCGTAGACGGTCGAGAGGTGTTTCACCACAGCCGGGGGTGGGCCGCTCCGAATCGTCCGGTGATCGAGGATCAAGTCTACGATCTCGCTTCGGTGACCAAGGTGGTTGTGGGCGCGAGCGTCGCCGCGGCCTTGCTCGAAGAAGGGGTTCTCTCTCTGGAAGAGCCTGTCGTTCGCTTGCTTTCCGATGTCGACCCTCGGATAACGCTGCGGCACCTTCTCACACATTCCAGCGGATATCCCGCGTGGCGACCCCTCTATTCCGAGGTCGATGCCTGGGGCTACCCGGAAGCGCGGGCGGCGATCCTTCGGCTGGCCCGGCAGACCCCATTGGAAAGCTCTCCGGGAGAACGCCACATTTACTCCGATCTCGGATTTTTGGTGTTGCTGCAAGTGCTGGAGGCGGCATCGGGCGAGCCGATCGAACAGCTCTTTCAACGCCATGTGTTGGCGAAAAGTGGCGCCGATCTCCGCTGGGGCTGGCCTGGGGCGGCGGCCACTGAAATCTGCCCCGTGCGGAACAAGACCGTCGTTGGTGAAGTACATGATTTGAACTGCCTTTCCATGGGTGGTGTTTCCACGCACGCGGGGCTGTTTGCCGCCGCCCGCGGACTCGCTCGATGGGCCGAATGGAGTCTCGACGAGGTTCGAACGGGTACTTCGCGGGGACACGCCATCGCCGCCCTGTGGTCGACGACGGGACCAGGGTCTCATCGTGGCGGTTGGGACGGCATTTCTCCCGGAGCATCCTCCACCGGGCGGCATTTTCCGACGGACACGGTGGGGCACCTCGGCTACACCGGAACGAGCGTTTGGGTCGTTCCCTCGCGGCGTACGGTGGTTGCGCTGCTCACCAACCGAGTGCACCCCCACGACGACAAAGTCGCAATCCGAGAAATGCGCCCCCAAGTTCACGATTCCATAGCTACGGCATTAGGTTGGGCGCGCTGAACACCGCTTTGATACATTTATCTTCGCTCGGCGTTGCCTCGCTGCGCGGTCCTCGCGACCGCTTCGTTTGGCCGGCCTACGAGCAGCGCTCTCCGGACCGGCATGGTTCCCAAAGGCGGTCGTTTCGGGCGTTGCATTTCCCTCCCTTTCGAATGAGGTCAGATTGAGCCAGGTATCCCCATTGCTCCTTCAGAATTTGGCAGCGATCCGTTCCGTGGACGCATCTTTGGCGGACCGGATCTGCCTCCCGGTGTCCGGCGATCACATCCAAATCACGGATAGCGCTGCTTACTACCTGATTCAGCAGGGCGCCTACAGGCTTTCAATCCCAGTCAACGAGGTGGCACCGGCCATTTCACTGCCCGAGGACACGCCCATCGCCCTGTTGTTTGGGTTGGGAATGGGCGAGCAACTCGACTATCTGTTGTACAAGTACCCCAACACCCGGCTGCTCGCGTGGGAGCGCGACCCCTGGATCCTTCGGCTCGTGCTGAGTTGTGGCGATTACACCGAGGCGATCGTCAGCGGCCGCTTGCGTTTCCTGCTGGGCGCCGATCTGTTCGATCACCTGAGCAGCCGCCCAGAAGCCGTGGTTTGGCATCCACTGCTTCGCCGCCTGTACCCCAATGAGGCGAGCCTCCTCGACGGAAAGGGAGATCGAAAGCGAGCCCTGCTCTGCGCCGGCACCCTGGTCGTGGACGACGTGGGCTGGTCGCTCCGAGAATTGGGTTACGACGTCTACACCTGGGATGTCGCGAGAGTATCCAGGGAAGAGCTTGAATATGGCGCAAAGCTCATCCATCCCCAGGTGGTGTTCTCGGTCAACTACACCAAGGATCTCGTGGAAACCTGCCGCGAACTGAACTTAAAACTCGCGGTTTGGGAGATTGATCCTGCCCTGGATCGCTTGCGCCCCTGCGTAGGCTCATCCGCGGGTGCCCACATTTTCACGTATCGGGCGTCCAACGCCGCGGCTTGGAAGCAGGCCAGCTACACCAACGCGCGATACCTCCCGTTGGCGGCGAACACCAGCCTCAGGACACCGGTCAAACTGGCCTGGGGCGAAGAAAAGTACGTCTCGAAGCTGTCCTTGGTCGGGGGCAGCATGGTGGAAAATGCCGCCCTCCAACGCAAGCGGTTTCTCGGGATCGTCCGCGAATGGCGTGCCTTTTCCACCAACGATGAAGCGACGCTCGACGCCGTCCTTGCCGAGCAGCGAGCCGACTGGTCGGAGTACCGAATTCCGGCCCTCCTGGACAAGTATTTCCCCGGGTTGATCGGCGCCTCTTACGCATTTGCTCACTGGGGCGACCCAGCAATGCTGGTCGGCGAACTCGCGGCTTCCGAGTGGCGTCTGCGGGTCGCCGCCTCGCTCGGTCCCCTAGGACTTCAGGTTTGGGGCGACGAAGGCTGGCAACAAGCCGCTGGCGTCGACTACAAGGGATTCGCCGGGCACATCCTCGAACTCAACAAGATCTACTCCAATGGACTGATTCACGTTGACGTTTCCCGGCTTTATCAGCGCGATATGGTGACCATGCGCGTATTCGATGTGCTGTCCTGCGGCGGATTTGTGCTCACCGAGCATTCCTCGGCCCTGGGAGAGCTGTTCGAAGTCGGGAAGGAACTCGATTCCTGGCGCACACTCGAGGAGCTAAAAGACAAGTGCACTTACTATTTGGCGCACCCCGAGGAGGCGCAAAAGATCGCCGCCGCCGGCCAAGCCAAGGTTCGCGCGCAGCACACCATCCTCGGTCGGGTCAAAGAAATGCTGGCGGAAACCCTCGCATGAGGTCGCTTTCCGCCATCTCCGGCAACTCCCAGCGGCTGGACGGCGGGGCGATGTTCGGCAATGCGCCGCGGGCGGTATGGGAACGCTGGATTACACCGGACGAACGCCACCGCATTCCTTTGGCATGCCGTTCGATGCTCATCCGGGACGGCGACCGCTGGATCCTCTGTGAAACGGGAATCGGTGCGTTTTTTGAGCCGTCGATGCGGGATCGGTTTGGGGTGGTGGAATCCGACCATCGGTTGCTGGTCGAGCTTAAGAATCACGGTTTGACGCACCAAGACATCGATGTGGTCGTTCTATCCCACCTGCACTTCGATCACGCAGGCGGCTTGTTGTCCGCCTGGGAAGAAGGAAAGGCCCCAACGCTCCTGTTCCCAAAGGCCCAGTTCTTGGTCGGCAAACGCGCCTGGGAGCGAGCGCTGCACCCGCACTCCCGCGACCGAGCCAGCTTTATTCCAGCGCTCCAACCTCTCCTTCAAGCCAGCGAGCGGCTGGAGTTGATCGACAGCGAGCGCTCCACCACACTTGGAGGAGGCTGGCGATTCTGGTTTTCCGAAGGTCACACTCCCGGATTGATGCTCACCGAAGTCGCCCTCCCAAGCGGACCAGTGCTCTATGCGGGAGATCTGATCCCTGGCGTTCCTTGGGTTCATTTGCCGATTACCATGGGCTACGACCGGTACCCCGAGCTGTTGATCGACGAAAAAACAGCGATCTTGCAGGATCTATTTGCTCGCGGCGGGAGCCTATTTTTCACGCATGATCCCGAAGTGGCGCTCGCCAAGGTCCATCGCGATGACAAAGGGCGGTTTTCGACGATTCACCCGCTTGCTCATCCTGAGAATTGGTCATGATCGACGCGCGACCGATCGCCGTGATCGCTCCCTCTGGAGCTTACAATGTGCAAAAGCTCGATGACGGCATGGCGATCGCACGGGCCGCCGGGCTTACATTGCACGCGTTCCCCGAAATGCTGCGTCCGGAGCGCTATCTTGCTGCCTCCGACGACCATCGGCTCAACCAGTTGGTCGAAGCCCTGACCTCCCCTGAATATTCAGCGGTTTGGTTGGCTCGCGGCGGATACGGCATCACTCGCCTGCTTTCGCGTCTTCCCAGCGACCTCCCGGCGAAGCCGATCATCGGGTTTTCAGACACCACCGCGCTGTTCTGTGCGCTTCAAAGCGATGGTTTTCTGGTCCACGGGCCAGTGTTGCACTCCCTACCCGGGACGGACGACACCTCACGCGCCCATTTATTCCATCTGTTAAAAACGGGGGAATCCTCTCCACTTCAAGGAGAACCGTGGATCTCCGGCACCGCGGAAGGCCGACTGGTTGGTGGCAACCTCGCATTGTTCGCCGCTTTAGCGGGAACTCCCTATCAGGCCGATACCAAGGATGCGATCGTGCTGCTCGAAGACATCGGAGAAGCGCCATATCGCCTCGATCGGATGTTGCAACAGCTTCTCGACAGCGGTTTTTTTGAAGGCGTACGAGGCATCGGCTTTGGCGATTTCCAAGGTTGCAACCCTCCGGAAGGAGCAGGTTGGACGCTCAAAGAGACCCTGCTCGATCAAGTGAGCCGGCTCAATATTCCCGTGATCGGCAATCTTCCGTTTGGACACGGATCGCAAAACCAGCCGTTTGTGTGGGGGCAGCGCGCCAAAATAGCAGGGGGAACTATCGTTCCGGCACACGGGTCTCTGGCGTGAACGGAGAGCCATTCCCCGGAATCCTGTTTCGCCACGAAGGTCCGGGAGGCTGGACATTTGTCGAGGTTCCGGCGGCACAGGCACCGAGCGTCGCCGGCCCCTGGGGTAGGACCCCGGTGATGGCCACCGTCGAGGGGCGGTCATGGGAGACAAGCGTTTGGACGGAGCGAACCGGGCGCGTGCTTTTGGCTGTCCCAAAGCGGATCCGCGGCGCCAAAGGGCACGGGGATCGCGTCTCGGTCTCCATCAGCCCGCGGTAAGCCCAAACCAGCGAGCCGCATTCTCCGACGCCACCCGCCCCAATTCTGCGACGTCCATCCCCCGTATTTCCGCCACCTTGGCCGCTACTAGCGCCACATGCGCGGGCTCATTTCGTTTTCCGCGAAAGGGAACAGGCGTCAAAAACGGAGAATCAGTCTCCACCATCAGCCGATCCAACGGCAATTCCCGCGCCACTTCCTGCATTTCCTGCGCCGACTTGAAGGTCACAATGCCTGGAATCGACACATATCCGCCTTTTTCGCAGATCTTCCGCATGGCCGAGCGATCCCCGGTGTAGCAGTGGTACAGCACACCTGGCCCTCCATCTCCAGGAAAGGCTTTTTCTTCGCAGAGAATCTGTAAGGTCTCCCCTTCCGACTCGCGATCATGGATCACGATCGGTTTCCCAAGCGAAATCGACAAGCGGATCTGTTCGCGGAAAACCTGCCTTTGAATGTCTCGCGGGCTCTTATCATAGTGAAAATCGAGCCCCATTTCGCCGATCGCCACGCACCTGGGACGCGATGAAAGCGAACGGATCAACTCAGCAACTTCCGGAGTCCAGTGGCTTGCATCGTGGGGGTGTACACCGACGGTGAACCAGACGTCGGGGTGGCGCTCTGCCACCGCCGCGGCGCGCTCCGCGCAAGCCACTTCGTAGCCGGATCCGATCGTCACCATACGTTGAACGCCGGCCGCCCGCGCTCGCTCAATCGCCGCGTCGACCCCCGCGTCTCCGCCGTACACCTCGGGGTCCAAATGGCAGTGGCTATCGAAGAACATCGCGAACTCCCAGGAGACGTGCTGTAACCTACGCCAGCCCGAACCGAGACGCCCATGCACGACCACCACTTTGAGACCCGCACC
>SYKL01000343.1 GCA_005797785.1 Pseudomonadota bacterium
CGCGACCACGGCGGCGAACGATCTGGCAATCTTTGTGACGCGCTTTCAAGCTTTTCAGCGAATTACAGACCTTCATGTCGGCTCCGATGGGCCTATCGCCTCGCCATGGGGGGGCGCTCTGGGCCAGAAAATGGGACCCCTTCTTCTACTGCGGCGCTGGTGACCCGTCAAGGGGCGTGGAAAGCGCGCGAATGAGCTTCTTCTTTTCTTTGTTGGAAAGCCCCGACATGGCTTGGGTGCATTCGTCGGCATGGTCGATCTGGTAGCGCAACGACACGCACGGGCGGGCTGCGCTAGGGAGTTTGTGACAAGTGCTTAGGAAGGTCTCTTTCGTGGGCTTTCGAAAAGAACCGCCAACGGCCGCTTCCATGGTGGGGGCAAGCCTCTGCATCTCCTCCCATGCGGGCTCGCAAGGATCGACCTTGACTTCCGACACGGGCGGGGGCGGAGGTGGATCGGCGCAACCGAGCGTCAGCCACAACAACATCATGGGGTCATCCTCATTCGCGCTCAGCGCCGAAATTTAGGCGTGATAACCTCGAAACCCTGTAACCGTGTCGTTCAAACAGGTCGATCAACCCGGGAACCGGTGGATCCATTTCGAACACGATGCGTTGGGGATGTAGGGTGCGAGGTGCATTGGCAAAAAAGTGCGAAAAAACGCGGAACTCCATCCCTTCAAGATCCGCCTTCAGCGCAGAGATATGCGTGATGTCGTGTTTGTTCAACACCTCGATCAACGGGAGGGCAACGACCTCAAGCGTTCCCTTTGGATCCAAGGTGGAGCGCGCCGCCCGATTTCCGGGGACGCCGCTGCCGAGTGGGGTTTTCCCGGGGGAATCTGAAACGGCCACCTGCACTGGAATGACGTGTGGAAGCGAGTTTTCCTGGATGTGTGCCCATAGCCGTTGAAAGGTGTCGGGATGGGGTTCTACCGCGAGCACTGTTCCGGAGGGACCAAGCTTCTTTCCGGCCAACAAAGCATAGGTACCGATGTAGGCACCCAAATCGATGAAGACGCCACCGGTCGGCAGATCGTCGAAGAGAAATGCTCGCTCTTTGGCGTCGACGTGATCGGGAGTAAACAACCAGAGCCCATCGACGTGTTCCTGTGGATCCAGCGTCAGCCGGAGATCGTCAACCCAACTTACTATCTGGGGGCGGTTCCGTCGGAGGTAGATCCGCCGGAAAATCCGATGAGCAACGCCCACTCGCCTCGGCCAGGGCAGAGTGGCGAGCGCCTGCCAGAATTGGAGTTCGCGATCGGCGATCACTTTCCGTCAGATACTGCGGGCTGATCCCGGAGAAACAACCACACCGCGCTGATCTCTTCGTCGGTCATGCGTTTGGTGGCGGCGATCGGCATCGGTTCGCGAATGGCGGTGCCATCCGGTCGTACGCCTTCGCGCAGCGCTTTGGTGAAGTCAGCCTCGGTCCAGCTTCCGATGCCGTCCGGGCCGTTGGACAGGTTTGCCGCGGGGGCCCAGCTGGGATCACCGCCAGGAATCGGTCCGCCCTCGTAGTTTGGCCGATGGCACCCGCTGCAGCCGAGGGCCATGTGTGCGCCGAACTCTTTGGTGGCGGCGGTAGGAGGGGGGGTTGCGATGTGGGCCTTGGAGTGGTCGATCACTTCTGCGCTGTTCATCATTGGCATTTTCCCGGCTAAGTACAGGATTCTGCCGAGTGGTCCGGCGGTGACTGGGGGGTTCTCCTTGGTGACCGCGTGTTTGGAGAGGACGTAGGCGTGGATCTGGCTGATCTCGAGATCGCTCAGCGGGTTGTATTCCGCGCAGGGCATGAACCGAATGGTGGTGCCATCGGGTCGAACGCAGTGTCGAACGAGATTCTCGAAGTCATTGACGTCGGCGTACTTCCCGATCACGGTACCACCGCTGGTCAGGTTGGGCCCACCGATGGTGCCGATCGGCCCTCCAGGAATCACGAGTTTCCCAGCGAGATCCTCGCCGTGGCAGTCCACGCATTTGGTGAAGGAGGCGACATTGTGTTCGCCCGCGGCGATGGCCTCCGGATTGCCGACCAGAGACTCGAGTTGTTCGTTTGGTACATCGAAGGTTTTACTCATGCGCGAGCTGCTGGCCGCGTATACGCCACCGACCGTGAGCAGGAGCAGGCCCACCAACCCGCCGACTCCGATGCCGACGTATTTAATTGCTTTGTTCATTGGAATCCCGGGGAAAGGTTCATTGCGGGGATGTTCGCACGATCCCCTACGAATTGCCAGGTGTGAACCTCGGACGCGCTTATTCGTTGGTTAGAACGCGGGCCTCCCAGGGCTGTAGATGCAGGGTGAGTTGACCTTCGTCAACGAACGCGCTGCCGCCGTCCAGAGCTCGGAGTGTGGCGCCTTCGACGTCCAGATGGATTGGAACGGGAACGGTGATATCGGTTTCTTCGTCGCCTTTATGAAGGACCACGATCGCGACTTCGCCGGAAGGACTCTGACGTGCGTAGGCATAGACGTCGTCGCCTACCGTGAGTGTCTGTCGATCGCCGGTTTTTAATGATTCGAGCTCCGTCCGCCAACCCGCGATCGTCGCAATGCGATCATGAAGTTCGGCTTGGGAGTCGCTCCATTGCCAAGGCATCAGGCGGCGGTTGTCTGGATCCCCGGCGCCGGCCAACCCAATTTCGTCTCCATAATAGACCAGTGGAACCCCAGGTTGGGTCAGTACAAATGCGAATGCGAGCGCGAGGCGATCTTCGAGATCCGCCGAGCCGGATGTGTTGTTTTCCAGAACATCGGAGCAACCTTCGAAAAGCAGAGGATTGTCGCAGCCGGTGATGTCGGTTGCAAACCGAGCCACGTCGTGGTTTCCAAGGAACGGACTCATGAATTGAACGGAGTCACCGTACACGCTGTCTGAGAGCTCTACCTCATCGGCAAGGACATGGAAACTCTGATCGTGGCCGAACACATTTCGAATCGGGTACAGCAACGGAAATTCAAACTGGCCATCCAGCTCGTAGGGAGCGACATAATCGCTGATGAGCGACTGCCCGCCCTGACCGGTGAAGGTTTCGCCCACCAGGTAGAACGGTGCTCCACCGCTGGTTTCGTACCGATCGCGCAACCGCATGGAGAGGGTGCGCAGAATGACATGATCCATGTGTTTCGCAGCATCAACGCGGAATCCATCGATGTCGTAGGTGTCCGTCCACCAGATCAGATCATTGGTCAACTGGTTTACTATTTCTGGATTTCGATAGTCGAGATCGGGCAGATAGTCCGTAAACCAGCAGCCTAAGGGGTTGGTATCCCAATTGCATTCCCCGGGATCGGTCGTACAAATGCAAGGTTCTGCGGTAAACCATTCCGGGTGCTCGTCGAGGTAGGTGTGCTCTTCGTGCACATGGTTGAGCACCACGTCGAGAAGAACGCGTATTCCCCGATCATGGGCCAGATCGATGAATTCACGAAGAGCGGTATCGCTGTCGACTTCGGTGGTACCGAGCCGTTGCTCCACCTGTCGAGGCTCGGTTGGCCAATAGCCATGGTAGCCCGTGTAATAATGGCCGCCGTTTCCGATGAACGCGCCCTCAGGATTTTCGTTGAGCGGCGACAGCCAGATCGTTCGAACGCCAAGATCCTCAAAGTATCCGGATTCGAGCTTTTGTTTCGCACCGACGAGGTCGCCGCCCATCCAGTCGGTGCCGTATTCCGAACCCTCGGTTGACGGAAATCCGCTTTCTCCGCCGTCCGCAAACCGGTCGAGAAACAGATAGTACATCAGCCCGTCTTGCCATTGAAAGCGCGGGGCTCGACCCACAGTGGAAGGTAGGCGTCACCGGATTCGGGGGTCTGCCCACCGGTATCTCTTGCGGAAACGCGCACCGAGTGTTTGCCTGGAAGGAGGTCGGACACCGCCACGAGAATTTTTCCCGTAGATGCGTCGCTCACATGGTCAACTTCCGTTCCCCCGACCGTGACAGTGACTTGATCCACATCGAGAGGGTCACCATTGGCTCCGGCAACAAAGCGGAATTCTGCGGTAAGATCGCCCGCTGAGGTGGCCGCACCCGATACCGTTTCCAGAGTCGGAAGTTCACAATCCCCGACCACCAAGGCTCGGTTTTCGAAGCCGCCTTCCCAAACCGTGTACACCTCGGGCGGGGGCGTCTCCCAAATGCCGTCGATCACGAATTTGTACGCGTAGGTTCCCGGTTGTAGCTCTCCGAGATCGCGCGTCCAAACATCGGCCGATCGTGCCAGGGCCTGGGGCTCCCAATTGTTGAACCGCCCTGCGACTTCAACGGTGGATGCCTCTCCTTCAAAAACCGCTTGTACGTTGCACTCACGCGATGGTACAGCGGACGAGGTCTGGGGATCCGGCGCGCATGCGGCCAAAAGCATTGGGGAAAGTGCTCTAATCCGCACGGATTTCCTCCACGGCGAGAATGTACGCTCCCGCGCCGAATCCCGCCATGGGAACCGCTCCCTGGGCTTCGCCCCCCAGATCTTGGCCGGTGCCGCTGCCGAAGGCATCGTCGTCCGCGGTGTAGACACCATCGGAAAGCAACTCCGCGATCAACCCATGGTTTGCGGTGGCATGAGCGGTGATCCAGGCAAGAAGCGTTTCGGCATTTTGGGAATAGATGGGTTCGCCCAGAGCTTCTCCGACCCGATGGTAGGCCACCGCCATCCGGAGGTCGATCACCACCCACTCTTGGTCGTCGTACCAAGGGAAAGGGTTGAGGGTGCCGGTTCCATCGTCGGTGCGCAAAAACCCAGGGGAGCCGTTTTCCAGTCTCAGGGTTTGGAGTCCATCGATCGTTCCGATGGCCAGTGAGCTTTCGGGTCGGAAGACGCCGCGATTGATCGCTTCGATCACGGATGCATCATAGGGTCCGCAATCATCGCATGTTTCTTCGGGAGAAGAGGCGAGAAAGGGACACTCTTCGGTGAGCCAAGTGACCGGGCCGTGGTCGGCGGCGGATCGAAGCAGCCCGCCGCGCAGTCGATCAGCGTCCGCCTGAAGCTCGGGAAGACCGAATTGTTCGCCGAAATCGCGCAGACCAGCGGCTGCGTGGAGGGTGCTGTAGGTAAAGTGCTTTCGCCCGTTGGGGAAACAATCGTTCCAATGCCGCTCCCAGATGGAGCTGTCCGGCGTCAGAAGATCGCGGTTTGGGTCGATGAGTTCGCTGAGAACTTCCGCAACGCCCGTCTGCACCGTCGGGAGTGCCTCGTTGATCCAGGGGTCTTCGGGGTTTGCAGCGGCGTAGTTTGTGAAAGCCCAGAGGAA
>SYKL01000040.1 GCA_005797785.1 Pseudomonadota bacterium
GTGGTCACGCGTCCGTTCTTCTTCGAAGGCAAGCGCCGCCGCCGGCAAGCCGAAGAGGGCATTGAGGCGTTGACCCGCAATGTCGACACCATTATCACCATCCCGAACCAACGCCTGATTTCGATGGCGAACGATCGCACCACGATGCGGGATGCGTTCCGGATGGCCGACGAAGTGCTGTTGCAGGCCGTGAAAGGTGTTTCCGACTTGATCAACTTCCAAGGCATGGTCAACGTCGATTTCGCTGACGTTCGCACCATCATGAGCAACAAGGGCATCGCGTTGATGGGCGTGGGCTCCGCCAAAGGCGAGCACAAAACCGTTGAAGCGGCACAGCGCGCCATTTCCTCCCCGCTGCTCGACGATGTGTCGATCGTCGGCGCGACCTCGGTGATGATCAACATCACCGGCAATAGCGCCCTCACGATGTACGAAATCCACGAGGCGTCTACCCTGATTCAGGAAGAAGCCCACGAGGATGCGGAAGTGATTTGGGGTTGGGTGATCGACGAATCCATGGAAGACGAAGCACGCGTGACCGTGATCGCCACCGGATTCGAGGCTTCCCGCCAGATGCTTCAACCGCAGTCGGTGGAGAAGCGCGTGGCGAAGGCCGTGGGCGGCGGTTCCCGTCGTTCGGTCGGCGGCCGCGAGCTGCACTCCGGAATCGACCGGATGTACGAAGACTACGACATCCCTACGTTCTTCAAGAACGCAGACTGAATCGAAGGTCGGCAAAGAACAGAAAACCCGGGGCTAACCCCCGGGTTTTTTGCTGAAAGGGTGCTGCGATGGCCGTGTGGGAAAGCGTCGGGCCCCTTCTTTTCAGAAGGTGGGTTTCATATCGCCGGTTCCAGCTCCCCTACAAGAGGGTCTGCCTTTGCCGGCGAGGGGTGAATCCCGAAGGATGATCATCGGGGGAACGCGAACTTGCCCCCCAATCACGCACCGCGCAGCTCGATCAATGTAGGGTCGAAATCGGCCGATGGCAAGCGTTCGACGTGGGGGAGGCGACGGGTTAAATTGCCGGGCGGAGGCGGAGTGGACGCGGCAGCCCTGGTATCTTGGGTGTATACTGGGATTCTGCTGTTTATGGTGATGCATGGGTTTCATCGCCTTTTTTTGGCCGCGGTGGCTCTGGGGGCGCGGCGACCGGTCGCTGCAGAACCACCGATGGTGTGGCCCAAGGTCACGGTACAACTGCCGATTTACAACGAGCGGGATGTGGTGCTTCGTTGTTTGCGATCGATTGCATCGCTGGAATATCCTCGCGAGCTGCTCGAAATCCAGGTTTTGGACGACTCCACCGATGATACCGCCGATCTGGTAATTCAGGAAGTTCGCCGCCTGTCCGAAAGGGGCGTTCACATCGTGCGCATTCATCGCAGCGATCGGGTGGGCTTTAAGGCGGGTGCGCTGCAGCAGGGGCTGCAGTGGGCCTCCGGCGAACTTATCGCCATTTTCGATGCGGACTTTGTGCCTTCGAGCGACTTTCTGCTTCAAGTGGTGCCGCACGTCCGCCCGGAGACTGGCATGGTCCAGACCCGTTGGGGGCACCTGAACGCCGATTCTTGGCTGACGCGTGCTCAGTCGGTCGCTTTGGATGCGCACTTCTCCGTGGAACATGTCGCCCGCCAGCGGTTGGGGCAGTTTTTCAATTTCAACGGGACTGCCGGGATTTGGCGGCGTTCGGCGATTGAAGCGGCGGGTGGATGGAGTTCGGCGACGCTCACTGAGGACCTGGATCTCTCGTATCGGGCTCAATTGGCGGGTTGGAAGTTTCTTTATCTCGATCACGTCGTGACGCCGGGCGAGCTGCCCTCGGACATGGCCTCGTTCAAAAGCCAGCAGTTTCGGTGGGCGAAGGGGGCCATCCAGTGCGCTTGGCGGCTGTTGCCGAAGGTGATCGCGTCGTCGCTTCCATGGAAAATTAAGCTAGAAGCGCTGTTCCACTTGACAGCGAATCTGGGGTACCCGGTTTCGTTAGGGCTGGCGCTGTTGTTGCCAGTCGTGTTGGTGCTGCGAATGATGGGCGATCGTGGCGGATCTTCGTGGTGGGATGTAGGTTGCCTGTCGCTGACCGTCGCGTCGATGCTGGCCTATCACCTGGTGGCCCTTATCAGGGTTGGCCGGCCTGTTTGGCGTCGTTTGCTTGACCTCCCTATCGCGATGGCGATGGGCCTCGGCTTGGCGGTGTCGCAGACTCGGGCGGTGATCGAGGGATGTTCGGGTGACGTAGGGGAATTTGTGCGTACGCCGAAGCGCGGTTCCGCGAATCGCAGTTCCTATCCAACGGGCCGTACCCAGGGTTCGTGGCTAGAGTTGGCGCTAGGGTTGGTGATCTCGGCGGTGTCGGTTTTTGCCGTGGCTGACGGCGCATTCCGTATCATTCCCTTTGTTACGCTGTTTTCGGTTGGTTACGTGATGGTGGGCTGGGCCTCCTGGCCCAATGGAGCCAAGCCAGCGCGATCGGGATCCAGGTGAGGGGCCAAAGCCATGCTTGCTCCTTCCAAGGACCCTCCGCAAGGCTGAGCAAGACGCCATAGCCGCCCAAGATCGCCACTCCTAGGACGATCGCCCAGCTTTCACCAAGGAGAAGGGCGGGAACGATGAACCACAGGGCATACCAGGGGTGCGCGGTTGGTGTGCACAACAGGAAGAAAAAGGCCACGTTTCGCCAGACGACCAACGGGTCGCGTTCACCAAGTGCCCATAACGCGCCACCACCGCCGATCATCAGAAGCACTGGGCGAGTCCAGGCCCCGAGGGCAAGGTGCAAAGGAACAAACACGGCTCCGTTGAATGACCAGTGCTCGGCATAGTTGCGTCCGGCCCGAAACAAATCCGATCCGGCGTCCAAAACTGGGGACAGCGCTGCGGCGATAAGCGACAAGGCAAGAAGGACGCCTGTAATGGCACGCCATGGGTGCTGGCGAACGGAAGCGGGTACCAAAGCGCCAGGAAGGAGCTTTGCACCGAATCCCAGTGTTCCGAAAAAGCCGGCCCCAAATGTGTTCTTGCGATCGTAGGCCATGATCGACAATACACTGAAAGCGATGGCGATTGGCTCCAAATGGGCCGATCCAGCGGATTCGAGTATGGGCAGGGGATGCAGGGCGTACACCATCGCCCAAAGGGTGCTTTTGCCGCGGTAGCGAAGGATCGATGCCATACCTGCGGCGATCGCCGCATCAACGGCGCCTGTGAGCAGCTGTGCTCGAACGACGGTTCCTCCGATAAGGTCCAGGAGTCGAAACCAGAGCAGGGCGATCGGTGGGTAGATCGATGGAATGTCCGGATGGTTTACCTTTTGTGCCAACGCGTCATCTACGCCGTGAATAGTGGAGGGAGGAAGTAGAAAAGGATTTAGGTCATGGTCAAGTACTTTACCTTCCCAAAGGTAGCGGTAGAGATCGTCCGAGAGGTGAAGAGGAGTGCCCACCAGGAAAAATCGGAGAACGCATGCGATCGCAAAAACGCGCGCCGGGGAACTCTGGGGCAGGGTCCCCGCTCCCAGGATCAAAGCCCCACCCCAGAGCCAGGTAAGAATAGGGAGAAAGCCGACATCTGCCCTCGAATTCGCATGGTGCAGCGCAACGGATGCCGCAGCCGTGCAAAGTGCGCAGGTGGCGAGGGTGAACGGTCCGCCCAGATGGGCGTATTTTCTGGCTTGTAGTGTCACGGAAACGGGAACCGCTCCGACCGTTGGAGGTCGTGTTTATCAATGTCTCGAATCATGAAAACGCGTTGACAATCTGCCCTCGCGGGCATAATCGCCACTTGAATTGTGGATACCCCGTTCGTGTTGAGGATGCCGATGACTGTGAAAACCCATCGCCCCCGTTTTCTGTACGCTCTGATTCTTGTGCCCATGTTGATGGGTGCCAAAGACAAGAAAGGTTGCTGCGGCCGCGGCGGGCCGGTGGACACCGGTGACACCAATCGTCCGGATGTGGACACCAAAATTCAGGTCACCTCCATCGATCCTTCGTCGGCCCGCCCATCGGTGGGTTTTACCGCTCGGGTTCGCGGTGCGGCCTTCCAGAAGGGCGCTTCGGTCAAATTTGGGTCGATTGCGGCGGACGAAGTCGAATTCGAGAATGCGAATACGTTGATTGTGAAAGTGTCCGGGTTGCCAGAGGGGAATTACGATGTCGTCGTTACCAACCCGGACGGCGAGTCGGCGACCTTGCGGCAAGGCTTGTCGGTTCGGGCGTCCTCGGGCGAATGTAGCTTTGTTAGGGTTAACTTCGATTTCGATCAGGCGGCATTGAACAGCGACGCCAAGGCGATCTTGGACGCCAAGATGCCTTGTTATCAGTCGGGTTCGGGCCGGATCACGATCGAAGGACACGCGGATGAGCGAGGTACCACCGAGTACAATCTTGCTCTGGGTGAGCGCCGCGCTGAGCAAGTGAAGCGCTACGTCACCAATCAGGGTGTGGCGACTTCGCGGGTCGATACGGTGACGTTCGGTGAGGAAAAGCCCGTTGCGAACGGACACGATGAAGCTGCTTGGGCCCAAAATCGCCGTGCCGACATTCATGCGTCCGAGTAGTCTTCTTCTGCTGGGACTTTTACCAGGTTGCGCGTGGTTTACGGCAAATTCCGCGGTGACCTCGGAGTATTCCCGCCAGGTGTCTGTCGCTGCGATGCGGTCTGCCGAGCTCGAAGGCCAGTTTGCGCTCGCCGAACAGCGGATCGCACAGCTGGAAGAGACGGTCCGCCTACAAGGGCAAAACCAAGCAGAAAAGCTGGAAAATATCGATCAGGTGAACACTGAGATCGGTTCCTTGCGCGGTCAGCTGGAGGAAATGAAGTTCAAACTTCAGGAGATGCAAGACAGCCTCGGCACCGACGAGATCGAGAAAGAGCGTCGGCAGCTGCACGTGGAGCGGCGGGTCAAGCAGGTGGAAGACTTCTTGAAGATTCGCCCGCCTCCCCCGCCGACCAACGAAGAGTTGGGTTTGGAGCCAGGTGTCGGTACGCCTGGAGATGCTACCCCGCAGGCTCCGGCAACGCCGGAGGAAGCGCTGGATCTGGCCGCGGATCACATGGCGGCCGGCCGCCAAGGCGTTGCTCGCGCCTTGTTGGAGCGGGTGATCACCGATCATCCGGGTGCTGCGGAGTTGGCGGAGGTGCGCTACCGGATCGGCGAAACTTGGTTCAACGAAGGCCAGTTCAAGCGGGCAGTAGGCGCTTTTCAGGCCGTCGTAGACAACCACTCGACCAGCGATTGGGCCGCATGGGCGATGTACCGTCAGGGTGAGTCGTTTTCGAGTCTGGACGAGCCGAGCAAGGCGCGGCTTTTTTGGGATGAACTGATCTCCAAGTATCCAAAGAGCGGCGCTGCAAAAGAAGCCAAGTCCAAGCACCCGAAGTAGCGCTGCTTTGGTAAAGTGGGCATTCGATCGACGGTTGCGGGTGTAGTGTGCCTGCGTTAGTGGATCCACAAATCTACCACTCCTAAAGGGAGCGGTCCGTCGGGCCCTCCCTTTTTTGTTTCCCGAAAACGAGCATGCACAATATCGCTACCAAAATCCGGGATCTCGCCGAATCGACCGTTCAACGGCTCGGATTCGATCTCGTGGCGGTGGAGTGGTTGACCGATCCGCGCGGACCGATTCTGCGTATTAGCATCGACTCTCCCGAGGGAATTGGCGCAGATGCTTGTGCTCGAGTCAGTCGGCACGTGTCACAGCTCTTGGACGAAGCGGACCCGATCGAGGTGAGCTATCGTTTGGAAGTAAGCAGCCCCGGCATCGATCGTCCGGTTCAGCGACTTCAAGATTTTGAGCGTTTCAAGGGTTATCGCGCGCGAGTTCGATTGGTGGAAGGCCACCCAAGACGTCGTATGACCGGGGTTCTTGCTGGGGTTGAGGGATCCGTCGTTCGTATCCTGGTGGATGGCCAGGAACTGTCGTTTGATTCAAGTGCTGTTGAAAAGGCACATTTGGTTTTAAGTCTCGAAGAATACCAACAACTGGCGACCGGGGGAGCCTCGGAAGTCCAGTTTGAAAGTGGCGAGGAGGGTGAACATGATCAAGAGTGAACTCGAAGGGTTGGTAGATGCGATCACCCGAGAAAAGAACATTCCTCGAGATCAAGTCGTGGAGATCATCACCAGTGCCGTGGAAGCGGCTGCCCGAAAGACCTATGGGGAGTTTCGGCAGATCGAGGCCATGTACAACGATGAACTTGGCGAAGTTCAACTTTTCGAATTCCGTACCGTCGTCCCGGAGATCGATGACGACGAACTCGAAATTACCTTCGAAGAAGCTCGAGAACTCGATCCGGATTGCGAGATGGGGGACTCCCTCGGCGTCAAGCTGACGGCGGACCTCGGTCGCATTGCCGCACAGACGGCGAAGCAAGTCATTATTCAGAAGCTCCGCGATGCCGAGCGCGAGCTCACGTTCAATGAATTCAAGGATCGCAAGGGTGAGCTGATCGTCGGCATTGTCCGTCGGTTTGAGAAGGGCAACATCATTGTTGACCTCAACCGTGCGGAAGCCATTCTGCCGCGCCGTGAGCAGGTCCCTACGGAGACCTATCGTCCAGGCGACCGGATCCAGGCATACGTTCTAGATATTACTCGTGCGACCCGACAGCCGCAGGTGGTTTTGAGCCGCACGCATCCTGGTCTGTTGATGAAGCTCTTCGAAATGGAAGTTCCCGAGATTTACGAAGGGATCGTCCGCATTGAAGCCTGTGCTCGCGAGCCAGGACATCGCGCGAAGATCGCGGTTTCTTCGACGGATCCCGATGTTGATCCAGTGGGCGCTTGCGTCGGTCTCAAGGGATCGCGTGTTCAGGCGGTCGTTGGTGAGCTTCGCGGGGA
>SYKL01000344.1 GCA_005797785.1 Pseudomonadota bacterium
GGGTATGTAAGGTGTGCGGTAGGATCGCCGCGAATAGAACGCCGCCGTGAAACATACACGGAGGTGCTTCATGAATTCGCTCGACCATCGACACCCTTTCGCTCACCCTTTGCGGACACTCGGCGCGTTCGCCCTGCCCTGGACTCTCGCGGCCGGTTGCGCCGCCGGCGGGCCGAACTCGGGGACACAAGACGAACCCGACCGCGCAAAGTGCAGCGCCTACTTTCCCGTCGATCAGACGGGCGCCGTGTGGACCTATAACTCCGGGTGGACCTTCCCCTATGTCAACGGGGACACCACCGCCGTCGCATCGGTGGACACCGATGGACATCCGGTGCGAACGGAAACATGGACCTTCAGCGAATCCGGCGACCCCACCGAATATGATGCCTCGCGCGTCACCACCTACCGATGCGACGGGGACGGCGTAAAGGTGGCTTCAACGGTCGAATGGGACGGACTGACCGATCTAACCTGGACAAACACCTATGATCCGCCGGTACTCGTCGTTCCCACCGACCCCCAGATCGGAGACCACTGGTCAACCGAGTTCACGGGGACGAGTAACTACTACACCGACCCCAATGGGGAGCCGCAAACCCAAACGCTATCGGGCTCCGTCGCCTTTACGGTCGACCGCGAGGAATTTGTGTCGGTGCCTGCCGGTGATTTCTGGACCATCGTATTGGCGCATCAGCACGAATCCTACAGCATCCGGGGCATTCTAAGTTCTACTTGGCTCGCGAGTGACGTCGGGATGGTGAAAACCGACGGCGACACGACCCTGCTCAGCTTCGAGCCCTGATGGTTGTCGGAGGTACTCCTCTCTGACAAAAACGGTGTACAGACCGGGCGAAGGGGCCTTGCCCGGCCCCCGGTCGGACACTCAAAATCGCCGCGATCGGCATCGCCGCATCGGATGCCAAGTACGCACCTTGCGCCGCCAGTCAGACACGCTGCAAGTTCTACAAAGTCAAAAGGCGACCAGTGACGAGGCATACCCGGAACGACCGCCATCCATTCGGCGGATCCCATTCGCCCTCGCCGCGGATGATGTTGTCCAACACCTCATGCACCATCACACCGTCGAGCCCCAAAATGTCGGACCGCCAGACCTCTTTGCCACGGGGATTCACGCGAATCAAACGCTCGCCGCTGGCAATCAAGAGGTAGCCTTTGGCGGGATACAGATATCCAAAGTACGCTCCAAGTGGAATTTGCTTGACCGATCGAGACGCCAACTCCACCAAGTAGCACGAAGATCCCCATCCGATCACCAGGTACTTGGACCAGAGAAATGCTGCCTCAAACTGGTAAAACTCATCATTGGATCGAGAAAGATCCACTCGGATCCGAGGTTCGGAGACAGTAAGGAACCGATCGGCTGCCGCCGAAGGGCCAATGCCAACGGGCGGAACGGTAAGCCAAGAGTCATCCAACGCGGAACAAAACTTGATCATGGCGATCCTTCCACTTTTTGCGTTGGTTGTAGTCTTTGCAGTCCTTCCCAACACTGATCCGGATCCACATCCTCGCAGAATCGACCTGAACACATCAACCGCACGCCCTGACCAACGACCAACGATCGATGGCGTTCGAAATCCAACGTCCAAAACACGTTGTCCGGGTCAACACCCACGCGCGACGATCGCGCGGGGAAAACTCCCCTGGCGCCCATCGAGAAATGCCCGTCGGTTCGATCGGCGCCAACGCGACCACCGTACTTCCAGGTACACATCTATCGGGTCATGAACGCCCCCTTGGAGTATCAAATCGCCTTCCGGAGCATCGGGCGGAATGCACAACAATCCCGTCGCACAGAGCAGCCACCTCACGGGAGCAACTGACGTGCGACAGGTACCGTCGAACGGGCCGATTCCTGTCCCAGAGTCCCTGGAACTGCGGGCAACTGATTCGGAACTACCGCATCGTGTATCGAGTGAATTCCGACCGCGGGATGATCGAGGTCCTGACGGTATTTCATGCCCGCCGGTCGTTTCCCGAAGAGCTTCGATAGTCCGGGGTATCGATCCGGTCACCGGTTATATTGGCGCAATGCATCCTCTCCCCGACGCCCATAAGTCTTTTCTCGACCAGGCACTTCCCGCGCTTCAAGCCGACCTTCGGGTCCACGCCGTCGTGATCGCTGGATCAGCGGTTACTGGAGGCATGGACGAGTGGTCGGATCTGGATCTGGTGGTGCTGGTCGAGGATGTGGCTGAGGTCGCTCTCGCCCAAGAGCACTTTGAGATCGCTGCGCGGTTGGGCACCCTCCTCCAGGCCTTTCGCGGCGATCATGTGGGCGAACCCCGCCTATTGATCTGCCTCTACGACGCTCCGCTCCTGCATGTCGATGTCAAATTCATGGCGAACAAGGATGCTTCCACCTTGCGGTACCCCGCGGAGGTCCTCTGGGCCCGTGCGGCGCCCCCTGAACGTCCTGCCCCTGCCCCTGCCAAGGCGTTTGACCTTCAATGGTGCGCCGATCGCTTGCCCGGTTGGGCGCATTACCTCGGCATCAAAATCGGTCGGGGCGAATGGTTTGAAGCGCTGAACAGTCTCGACTTCGTACGCACGCGTGTTCTCGCTCCGCTGATCGCACGGGAGGTGGGCGCTACACCGCGAGGAGTTCGCCGCCTGGAGGAAACCCGCTCGCCCCGCCTCGAGTGGCTCGCGCGAACGGTGTGCACCTACGATCGCACCGAGATCGCAACTGCGAGTAAGGAAGCCATGTTGCTGGCTTGGTCCCTGCTCGATGCGGCCGGCCCAGGGGTGAACCGAAATCGGCCTGCGGAAGAGCGGGCGTTGGGCTTTCTGAACGAGGTGGCCGAGCGGGGCATCGACAGGA
>SYKL01000345.1 GCA_005797785.1 Pseudomonadota bacterium
CCTGGGGTTGTCGGAACACCAGTAGGATGCGATCGCGAAACACATGGTGGGAGGGAGAGAAGTCGCCACACAGCCCGAGTGCGTACAGACGGGCCCCCAACGAAACGGCGGCCTTGAGTGCGGCCGATTCGGCGAGCATCACCTTGCCACCTGGTGCGCCGTAGGCTTGTACCGCTTGATCCATTGCTTCAACCAGCCCTTTGGCTTGGGAGGCGCGGCCGGTGAGCACGGTCAGGTGAACACCGCTGAGCGCGTGAGCGGGCAACCGACCGAGTAAAACTTCGAGCGGGCCTCGGACGACCCGACGGACGACGGTCTGCCAAGCGTCGGAGTTGGCCAATTGATCGGTGGTGGCGGCCAAGATTCGCCCGTCAGGCAACGGCAGCGACACATCGCGCTTGGGGGTATTGAGCTGCCATTTTGCTCGCTCCAGTTCGGGTCGTAACCGGCGTTGAACCTCAAGATCGAGATGTGACCACGATTTACCAAAACACCCCCCGGTGAATGCCGCGAACAGTGCTTCGTCTAAGCTGCGCCCTGCCTCGGCGGCCCCACCGGTGGCGAGTATGTCTAATCGTTGCTTTCGGAGTATGCTTTCGGAGGAGGCACCTACGGGGCGTTCCACCTCCACGAGGGCGGCGTCCGCGGTGCCGGCCCCAAAGTCCACAAGAAGAATGCGAATTCGGCGTGGGAGTTCGTCGAAAACCTGCGAGGGGATGCTGTAAACGACAGAGGACCACCACAGGGCGCTAGCCTCTGCTTCGAACAAGAACACCACGGCCCCTGCGAACCCAGACGCCGCAATGCCGGACCGCAGGGCTTCGATGTAGGACGGCGGTGACTCGTTCGGAACCAGGACCACCAGCTGATCTCGGGGTCCGGTAGCAAGAGCGATTCTCTCGTTGCCACGCCAGCCTTCCAGACCAGGGGTTTCCATCCGCGCTCGACAGTGAGCCAGCAGCGCCGCCATGCACCTTTGTACGTCGGTGTTCAGGCCGCCCCGGAAGGCCATCGCCTTGATCGAGTCTACATAGCGAGCGCCGGGCGTGAGCCGATGTTGATCGGCCTCTTTTCCAAACCATATGCTCTGTCCATCGATCACCACCCCGGCCGGCAGATCGGGTCCATCGTCGGACAGTGGCAAAAACCCCCATCGCTCCTCATCCAGATCCTGAAGCAACATGCGGGTGGTACCGGAGCCGAAGTCCAGCACCATCGTGCGCGAGCGTCCCGCGGTTCGCACCCGAAAGGAACGCTTGAGCTTGGGTAAGGGCGGGGGATGATGGTTGCCGTCCTCGGCTGTGAGTTCGATTTCCAGCGTGATCACCCACAAGGTGCGCTCGGGACGGCGCATTTCGTCGGGAAGTTCTATGCGAACCAGGATTTGGGCGCGTTCATTGGCGGCGAGTTCCCAGTCGACCTTGGCGGCCGATGCTTCAAATTGAACGGCCACCGAAAGCGGAGGATCGTCAGAACCCTCGGCGCGACAGGTTCCGACGGCTCGGGCGATCTGAATGCGAACGGGGAGCGGGGTGTAGGCATGGCGAGCTGGATTTTCAAGGACCAACCAGCCTATATCGACACGGCGAGTGCCGCGCCATGTGGGGTCATCGACGCCTACGCACTGCAGTTCTAGCCAGCGTGCGAGGCAGGAAGGCGCGATCTGCAGTTGGGCCGCGGGTTCGGCGGGGCCAGGCACTGCCTTTAGATGAACAGGGAGAAATCGAAGTTCATCGAGGAGTTCGTAGCGTTTGGTGGAGTCGCGCACCTGAATGCGGAGCGCATGCACGAGGGTGAGTTCGTCCTGTCGAATTCGTCCAAAATCGATGGAGGAATGAGCTGTTTCAATGTCAACGTTGATGCGCCCGCCCGGTTGGCGCATCCGCATCGACCAACCGTCTTCGGTGCGCGTGAATGGAACTGCGGCAAACAGGCGTTGAAACTCAGTGCTCTTTGCCTCTCGCAGCGGAATTTCCGGCTGGAGAAACAGCTGCAGGGAAACGCGAACCTCCAGATCGGCCCGCCGCGGCCGGTAACCGCTGGCGTCGGTCACTCGGATGGCCACTGTTTGACGGAAGTCGCGTTTGTCTCTCAACTGCATCAGGTCAATGTGGTCAGGGCCTTCCAGCGCGAGCTGAAGGTGGAGTTTCCGCCGTCGTACGCGGGCCCACACCTGTTGAACCAATAACAGACCCGTGAGTCCAGTTCCTCCGCCCATAAGTGCGACTTGCCATGTCTCCAGGGGTGCGTACGTGATGCGCATCGGCGGTGACGGCACATCGGTCGTTTCGGCAATGGCCACTGGGGTCCAGCCAAACAGGGCGCCGGGCGGCGGCACGGCCCGAATGGTGGTATCGATCGTCGGCGTGAGCGTTGGGTCGTCCAACGTAAGTTGCGAGGTGGCGTTGAGGATTTGTTCGCGCACCGCCGCTGGATCCGCGATCCATACTTGGGCGGCTTCGATGCGCAGTGGCACGGGAATACCGGGATCATCCGCGGAACTGCGAAGCTTGGCTTGGGTGGACTCCAACGTCCATCCGGAGGGCCAATCGAGGAACCATTCCGGCTCCGGCACCTGTGCGAACGTCGGATGCCACAAGGCATTTTGCGATATAGAAGCACGCTTTCCGTCGGTGGTCTGCCAGGTCGGAACGGAAATCCGGCTGGCGGCGCGGTGGATTCGCCATACCTGCACGTGTCGTCCAGTGCTGACGAGTTCGCGAGAGTAGGCGGTTTCCAGTCCTTTTAACCAGGCTGCAGCGCTGCCTCCGATCTCGGCTTGGGTGGTCGCCAGGGCTTCAGCCAAGTCGGGGAGATCGGCCTCGGAAGTGACCCATACCAGGTACACCTCGTCGGGAGTTTTGCAGGGTTGGTCGAGGCCTTGGGCGACATACGCCGCGGCGAGCGCGTTGTGGGTGAGGAGCCAGGGCTGCGAGGTGTCGCGTTCCTGTGCATCGTCGCCGGTGCGACCGCGTTCGTCGGGGCAGTCGTCGCAAGAGTTAAGGAGTGGGAAGGTGATGTTTCGTTGAATTTGCTCGGAGAGCGCGGGACGAAGATCCCAACCCGGAAGGGTCCAATGCACCGGCTGAACTGGATCCGCGCCGCCGGGGAATGCTCCCTTCAGTGGCGTATACAGATCACCGGGTTGTTTGGATGCCGCCAATTTGGCGATGCGGTTGGTGCTGAACCCATGTGGGAAAATACTGATTTGGTCGCCCGGCTCTAGGAAACCCTCCAAACCAAGTGCTGCGTTGAGAAAGTCCTCGCGCATTTCGTATTGGCGGGTACCAAAGCGACGTCCAATTTCGAAGCCGAAAAACTCGCTGGCGGGGTTGACTCGATCCCACAGCACGACCGCCAGTGCCGGTGGAGAATCGGGGGGGCAGCTCGCCTCCTGCGCGAAAGCGTCGGAAAACCAGAACATCAGGCGTTCCGGGTGAACAGGCGAACCTCGGCCATGCTCGAAACGCTAGGTACTCCAGGAAGAAAGCCATAGGCGGCAAAAGGCGTTTGGGGCGAAGACAAAAACGCGGGTTCCAGCCTCCAACCCAAGAACAGGCAACCGTTTCGGTCGCATCGCCACAGAAGACCGTTCCAACAGGAGGTTTGCGCGGACATTTCTGCGTTAGCGAAGGTGGCTCCCTGTCGCAAGAGTACGCGTCCGTTGGCCATCCAGGCATTCATTGGCAGAAATGCCGCAACATCCCAGCCAAGCCGGGAATCGCATGGCAGGGGTTGCTCCAGCAACAGGTCTAAGCCGTCCGCCGTGGGCGCGACTCTCAGGTCGAGCCAGCAGCCGCGAAACCAAAGCGCGAGTGTGCGGTGCGACTCCGCCACCGGAATGCGCCCATTGGACCCAATGATCTCCTTTCCAGGGGGAGTTCGTGTGGCACCGAGCAAGATGCCCCGGTGTTGGCCGGATTCCAAACGAAGCGCAACCCTTCGATGATCGGCGGTGATCGCGAGCTCACGCAGAGCGATCCGAGACGGGGCCTTTCCGTCGCGGTCGGAAATTTCGAGTAGGGGATAACCTGGGATCCAGGCTATGAAAGGCCCTACTGTCGCCAAGAACGGCGAATCCCAAAGGGGGATGTCGGGCTGGAGCATCAGGGGCTGGAACTGGTCGTCGATGAAGGGGGCCGGGTGGGCGCCAGGAAGCTCGATCAGCGGACCTGCGGCTTGCCAGTCGGAGGCACGGGTGTGAAAGAACTCGGGGCTAAGGACGGGCGGTTGAGCGTTTCCGGCGTGGTCGGTGGACAGCTTCCAGACGCCGTGGAAGGGGGCCGGTGACAGCTTCCACTGGCCGATGGGGGCGGCCTGGCGCGGTGTGGAGAGCTGCAGTGGAAGTGTTGGATCGAGGTTTTCCGGTAGGTGAACGGACAGGCTCCATCGCGCACCCTGCCGGCGCGCCACGATCTCCTTTGACCAAGCTCCGCTGGAAAGGCGCAGCTCCAGCAGGCTCGGCCCATCGGCGGGGGAGAGCACGACGGCGGTGAGATGGGTGCCGGGCCCGAGGGCTCCGTCCGAAACCCATTCGGCGCTGGTGAAGTGTGTTGGCCTGCGAGCTCGAGTGGTAGTGCTCCATCGAGTATTTTCGTCGATGTATAGATTGGACTCCAGCGCGAGATCGATGTCGTCGTCTGTGGGGATCGCAAACATCCACCCGGGCCCGTTGGGACTTCCCAGGATCCCATTGGCGGACAGGCGCGCACCGGGAGGGAGGACGCAACCCACCTCAACCTGCGGTCCATTCACGTGAGCGTACGTTACAATGGGCAAATCGGAGTCAGCGGCAAGTATGGGGGCCTCGCCTTCGATTGCTTCAAATACGGCCTCTGTGGACTGGAATCGGAGGGTGCACCGCTTCCCGGCGATCGGAAGCTCGAAGACCTCGCGATCTGGATCCCATTGCACGACAAAAGTATCCTTCGGAAGCGCTTCCTCTAAGATACGCAACAGGCCATCGCGGTAGGGGATCCACTGTTGCACGCGTTGGGTTCGGGCGGTAGGCAGCCAGCGTCCGAGCATAAAGATGGCGTGCTCAGCCTCATCTGCCGAAAAGAACCCCAGTGGCCGGATCGCGGTGGGTGAAACCTCGAGGCGAATCATCGGGCCCCCCGCGGCGGTGGACGTCGATCGACGCGGTTCATTCAATTCCTGAGCTGCGACGTGCAAGCGTGTATTGTCGTAGCCGTTCCAGAATGCGTGCGCTCGCCCGCTTTGCACCGGTCGGGTGCCCGTCGATGATGACGGTGAGAACCCAACCTTGGCCGGGGGGAGGTTTGCCAGGACCCGACGCCTCCGCCAGTCCGTCAAACACCACCGCGATAAACGAGCTGCCCTCGACCAAATCGTCGTCGTCGTCGCTGGGTAGCGCACGTTGAAGGGCGTCCAACCACTGTCCGGCGTCGACGTTCGATACGGTTATGCCCACGCCCGGCCTTCCAGGATTCAGCGCTCCATCCTGGCAAAGTGAAGCGGAGGCGGCAAATCCACGCGGAGGTGGCGATGCCGATAATTGGTCAAGTATCTTGACTACATAGACGGGGAGGTTCTTTTGGCGGCGGGGAGAAAGCCGGAGGAGAGAGGATTTAAGCTGCTTCCAGTCGTCCGCCTTTGGCTCGACGCCGATCATCCCGCAGCCGTGCTCGGCGATGCGGCGAAACGCGCTGGCTGCTGGCGCGGGATCGGTATGGCGGCCGCGGACGATCTCAAAGGTTCCGGTTTTACCTCCGATACGCTCGGCGATGTCTTTGGAGAAGTAGCCGTACGCTGTGCTGCCCGGTTCGGAAACCACCGCCCGCATTGCGCTTTCGATCGGTTCCCGGCCTTCACGAACGAGCGTGGGTGCCTGGATCCTTCCCAACGGAAGGACCGTGTCTTGAAAGATGGAGGGAGAAATCGCCGATCCGTCCGGCCTCGCCATAGGGGTGGCCATCACCGCCAACGACAGCGCTGAGGCCTCCACGCCGCCCATCCCATAGGCCGATCGAGAATATTCTCGAATAGAGGAGGTTGCGGCGGTGAAGGCTGTTTCTTCGGCGTCGTCGCCTTTGTGAAGGGTCAAGGTGAGCTCACGCGAGGCCCAACCGGGCACGCCTTCGAAGGCGTACGCTTGCGGGCCGACCATGGAGGGATACCGGAAGGCGGCACCGGTTTGTAGGCCCGGAAGCCACGGTCTTTCGGCGGTGGGGAAATGGATGTCGGCCACGCCGCTGAGTCTTTGAGTGTAGAGCGTGCCTCCGCCGGCCCTCGGGTAGTGAAATCGGTGCCCAAGTGCGACTAAATTGCTGATATATGCGTTATTTTCGTTGAGGTCGGTACTTACGTCGAATTCGGGTGCGAGCGTAAGCCCCAGATCAGCCCGCAGGTGATCGGGGGGGCCGTGCGTCCAAAGCCAAAGTCCAGCCTTGTCTTGGTGGGGATTGCGCGGCGGCTCGCCAAGATCGGAGATGTGCTTCGGCGCGCCATAATGCACGTCCGACGCAGGTAACAGTGCAAACGGAGCGAGGCCGAAATAGAGGTTGATCGAGAATCGGAAGGCGTCGTGGAACTGTGCTCCGCCTTCGGAAAGGATCACCGAGCGCTTTCCGCAAGGCTGGCTGCGGGTGCCATCGGGTGTCGTGCTCGGTGTGAGGTAGGGAGCCGCCGATGCGGAGTAGATCGCAAACCGTGTGCAGGACACACTCGGCGAAAGTGGCCCGGTTTCGCCTAGTTTTCCGGCGGAGGCCAAGGCGTAGGCGGTCGCCAACTTGTAGACCGAGCCAGCGTTATTAGCTCGTAAGAACGCCTTGTTTTCGAGCGTTGGCAGTCGAACGATGCCCGTGGGACCGGCCGTTCGCAGTGCTTGCTCCACTTGCTCGACCTGAACAGGATCATTTGGCTCAAAACTTGGAAAACTCGCGGCCGCTAGGATGGCCCCGGAGCGGCTATCGAGGAGAACGGCGGATCCGGTCACGTCTTCGCCGGACGACGGGCAACGCGGATCTCCGTTCTTGCAAGAGTTGGCCATCGCGGCGAGCTCTCCGGCGACAATTCGCTCCAAATCACCGCGCAGGGTGAGGTCAAGTCCGGGCGCGGGGGGAGTGGGCTCGCCACATGCCCGTTTGATCCAGGCTTCCTTTGCGGTGTTCCAGCGCTGGCGTTCGGTGGCACCTTCAATTCCGCCGGCGGTGGTGCCGTACCCGATCAACGGCGAAAGATCGGCGCCGAAGGGGTAGAGGCGTTCGATGTGGTCTTGTTGAACTCGGCTGACCGCAGCGAGATCCTTGTCCGCGGCGTCGTGGAAGCGTAGTTCAACAGCGGTATTCGGAGGACCGATATGAAGGCTCTGCCCGTCCGCCAACGGAATGGAGGCGTTTTCGGCGATGGTCTCGCCGATTCTGAGCTGGGTGATGTCGCCCACGGCCGCGGCTGTCCAGACTGCAGCCTTGTTGAATTGTACGCAAATACCGTCGGAATTTTTGAGCTTTGGCGTAGAGGCGTCGGGAGACCACCAGCGTAACGAGCCCGCTTTGCTGGTTTGTATTTGGAGTTTTCCGAGGGTGTAGACGCTCGGCGCCGGGGCAAGGGCGGCACTCGCTCCCGGTTCCAAACGCGTCATTCCTTCGGTCGATGCTCCAGGGTTGAGGCAGAGAATACCGGTGGCGGGCAGCAGGAGCCGACTGCCGGGCGCGAGCAAGGTCCCGCCCGTAACCTCAAGGTAAGACGAGGTGGAACCTTCGCTCACGCGGATAGGCGGAAGTGCGGCGGGTTGTTTGGCGAGCTGACACTCGTCAGAGCTGGAGATTTTGGTCACCGGAGGCGGCGGCCCGTTGCGGGTGGAGCCCGGTCGAACGCCGATGACGGCGGTCGGAACCCGGCGATCTCCGTGGTCGGTGCGTTGCCACGCCCAGTCGAACACGAACACCATCGCTGCGGGATCGGGAGTTTGTTCCGGTAAAACGGATAGGCTCGCATCGGTGAGCTCAAGAATGCGGCTCATGCCGGGCTGGTAAGCGGCTTGTTCGGCTTCCCGGTAAAGCCCGGCGGGTGGCTGAATCGATGCGACGCCATCGCACCCCTTGCCTGTACGTAGGTTCCACCGCATTTTTTGGTGAACGCTGTCGTAACAGAGGAGCTGGTGGTCGACGAACGCTTGAAGCTTCTCCTCCTGTTCGAACTCGACCCGCCGGTCCAGGAGGTGCGTGTCCCATGCCAGGGGAAAAGCTGAGTTTCGGAATGCGGCGGTGCGCGACCAGAAGGTGTGGGTTTCCACGGCCGAGGTGTCGACGTCCGATAGCCGCCATTGCGGAAGTTCGAGCGACATCCAACGGCGATCTCCGCCGAGACTAGACCAGTCCTCGGCGGGAATGGACCAGAGCAGAAGCCCTTTTTCGGCGCGGGGGCGCAACGGCACATGGCCGGCCCAGAGCAGGTCTCGTTCGTCGAGGGCGAGTATCTGCCCTTGTTTTAGGGCGACCCGCGTCGCGGGCAACGGATGCGCGTCGTTTTGACGAATCGAGCGGTCCACGACGAGAGAGGCGTCTCCGCCAAGATTTTCGATGCAGGCGATCGGCTGTTCGGTCCCCTCCGGGGCGCACCGATCCGGGGGCAGGGTGCGCCATGCTTTCGCTGCTACCCCCGGTAAAGGCCAGACGAAATCCGCGTCCCGGCCGGTACCGATCGTGCTTTCGAAGGGGATGGCCATGCCTTCCAGCACCAGCAGGTGGCGACCGAGTGCCTCTCGAATGTAGAACCGGCGTCCGTCGCAGCGAAGCTCCTCGTCGAGGCCAACTTCGGTCTGTTCGCAATCGGCCCCGCGGTTTTGTACCGAATACCCCACACCAGGCGTATAGGTGAGTTGGAAGAGTTTTTTCCCCGACATTGGGAGATAGTGATCCCATCGATCGGTGGAGGCTTGGCGGTCGGGCCAGGTGGACCGCAGCGTCCAAAGCGAGAGTCCCGCGCCGATAACGCCGATCAGCGCGCCAAGAGTCTGTCGACGTGTGGGGGTGAACAACGTGTGGCTCCGGGCGTTGTACAGACGCCGGTGCGGCAGGTTTTATTTCAGCCGGCGCGCGTTCCGTTCGTCACCAACCGCCTGGGGTTGTCGCGGTTCGTCACCGCGGTGGCGGGAAGGGGGGAGGATCGCTTATGGATCCTTCGGTGAGGTCGTCATGGCGATCAAAAAGATCGGTGCGCATCCCTTGGTGGTAGCGGTGGCTTTTGGGCTTTTGGGGCCTGAAATGCTTGATTCACTTCCTTCGTCGGAGGAGTCCCTGGTGGGATGGGGATCTTCGGAGGATTTGGAATCCCGGGAAGCCACCAGTGTAGATGCGGAGGAATTTGCCCGGGTGGAGCGGGCTTGGTTGGAAGCGCGGGATCTAACGGTCGGCTAGTGCCGCTCCGAGACGCGAAACTTCCTTCCCCTTGGTGAGAGGAAAGCCGCTGCTATAGCGGCTTTTTCTGCTTTCGGCGCCGCCAGAGCAGGGCTCCAAGCAACGGCCAAGCGGAGATCGGATCCACGGTTCCACAGAGGCTTGGCTTTTCACCGACGTAGTTGCCGTTGGGATTGGGCAGATCGTCCGGGCACGGACCGCCGTCCGCGTCCACCAGGTCCGGCAAACCGTCGCAATCGGAGTCCCCGGACTCCTCGGCGTCCACGAGGCCGTCGCCATCGGAGTCCGTGTCGAGATAATTCGGCTTTCCATCGTCATCGAGGTCCGCCGCACCTTCTTCGATGGTGGGCACGCCGTCGCCGTCGTCGTCCGGATCGAGCGGATCGGAAACGCCAACTTCCAGCCGGGTGGGGATGCCGTCGTCGTCATCGTCGGCGTCGACATGGTCGTCCCAACCGTCTTGATCCGAATCTCGAGGCTCGCCACCGTCGAGTTCGTCGGCGGTGAGAATCCCGTCGTTGTCGTCGTCCTCGTCGTAGGCGTCCTCGACCCCATCGCTGTCCGAGTCCACCAAACCTTCGTCGAGCGTGGGGACGCCGTCGTTGTCGTCGTCGGTATCTCGGGAATCCGGAATGTCGTCATCGTCGGAGTTCAGGCCGATTTCTTGATCCGTCGGGATGCCGTCGCCGTCGTCGTCTGTCTCGAAAAGGTCGGAAGTACCGTCGTTGTCGGAGTCGTACGCTACGCCGTTTTCGTCGGCTTCGGCGCCATCGAGCAAGCCGTCGTCGTCGGTATCGGGATCAAAGGGATTGCTCCCTGCCTTTCCTTCGTCACAGTTGCCGAGGCCGTCGCTGTCGTTGTCGCCGATGCACCCGTCTTCGTCGTTGCAATCGACGTAATTGGGGAGTGAGTCGTTGTCGTCGTCGTCAGCGCCTTCCTCGGAGTCCGGCTTGGTGTCATTGTCCGAGTCGGTGTCCAGGTAGTCCGGGAGACTGACGTCGTCGTCGGGAATATCGCAGTTGAACTCGGGGTTTTCGTCCGAGTTGATATCGCCCTCGAACTGGGTGGAGAGGCCGTCTCCATCGTCGTCGTCGTCCAAGGGATCCGAGGTTTTGTCGTTATCGGTGTCCTGCGGTGCGGCTTCGAGGTCGTCGCCCCATTCGGTCCGATCCCCGATGCTGTCGTTGTCAGAGTCGGTGTCCAGCGGATCGACGCCTTCGGCGAGCTCGCTGGCGGTCGGGATTCCGTCGCCGTCGTCGTCGGTGTCGAGGCGGTTGGGATAGGCATCGCCATCGGTATTGGTGTTGACACCTTCAGTTAGCGTGGGGATTCCGTCGCCGTCATCGTCGGTGTCTCGGAAGTCTGACAGCCCGTCCCCGTCGGTGTTCGCATTTCCTTCCGCTTTGGTGGTGACGCCGTCGCCGTCGTCGTCTGTGTCCAAAAAGTCCCACGTAAGGTCATTGTCGGTGTCGCGGTTCGCTTCTGAGGCATCCGTCTGGCCGTCGGCGTCGGAGTCGGTGTCGAGATAGTTCGCCGTCCCGTCATTATCCGCGTCGGACGAACCTTCATCGGCAGTGAGGATGCCGTCCCCGTCGTCGTCATTGTCAAGTAAGTTTACTTTTCCATCGTTGTCGGTGTCAGCGCTGAGCTCTTTGTTGTCTGGGATGGTGTCGTTGTCAGCGTCATTGTCGAGGTAGGCCGGAACGGTGTCACCGTCGGTGTCGGAAAGCCCTTCGGCGGAGGTCAGAATGCCGTCGCCGTCGTCGTCGGAATCCAAGCGATTGTCTTTGAGGTCCCCG
>SYKL01000346.1 GCA_005797785.1 Pseudomonadota bacterium
CAAGGGCGAACCCACGCAAGTGGTGCGTGTAGGCCACGCTTCGCCGATGTGCCGATTCGCCGGCGTCGACGTTTTCGGGGCGGAGGCATAGATGCGCGCGATCGAACAGCTGTTTTCCGGCTTCCCACAGGTCGAAGTGCCCTCCGGCGCGCGCTTCAGCGCGCATCTCAAGTGCGAACAAACGGATTTTGTACGCTTTAACCAGGGTTTGGTGCGTCAATCTGGGCACGTCGATCAGGCGGAATGCACATTCACCCTGATTCAGGATGGTCGGCAGGCGTCGATGACCATCAATCTAGGCGACGATCCTGCCGAAAATCTGGCTCGGATGCGGCAGGTGGTTGCCCAACTTGCGGGAATCCTGCCCGAACTGGCGGAGGATCCGCACCTGTTGTTGCCGGAAGGCGTGCAGTCCTCCATCGATCTTCCCGATCTCGCGTCGGACTCCCTGGCCCAGGCCGTGGAAGACATTGCACAATCGGCGCAAGGGCTAGACCTAGTGGGCATTTTGGCGCAAGGACCGATCGGCGCCGCCTACATCGACTCCACCGGCTTGCAGCACGCCTGGCAGCGCAGCCTGTCGCTGCTCGACTATTCCGTGTACGCCACCGGCGACAAGGCGTTCAAAAAGCAGGTCGCGGGGCCTGTTTGGGACGGAGTGAACTTTCACTCTCAATTGAACGAAATCCGCGAACGGCTGCCGATCCTGTTTCAACCACCCAAAGTCTTGACTCCCGGGACCTACCGCGCTTGGCTCACCCCCGCGGCTTTGGGCCGCATCCTGGGCATGGCCAGCATGGACGCCTTTTCGTACCGCGCCCAACAACGCCGGCAGTCCGGCCTACAACGGTTGTTGGATGGTGTTGGCACCTTGGATAGCCGGATTTCGCTGTCGGAAGATGTGGCCGGCGGCACCGGACCCGGGTTCAGCGAAGCCGGATTTGCAAAACCCGCAAAGACAGCGTTGCTGGCCAACGGCAAACATGCTTCGGCACTGGTGAATCCACGAACCGCACGCGAGTATGGAGTTCCCACCACCGGAAGCGGGCAGTACGAACAGCCGACCTCTCTGTCCTTAGCGCCGGGCGATCTTTCCAAAGCAGAGGTACTTCACAACTTAGATACCGGATTATGGGTCGATCACCTGTGGTACCTGAACTACTCCGACCGCGACGCTTGCCGGATCACCGGCATGACCCGATTTGCGACGTTGTGGGTGGAGAATGGCGTCCCAGTAGCCCCTGTGAATGTGATGCGCTTCGACGATACCCTCGAACGGATGATGGGATCCGAATTGGAAGCCTTAGGCAGCGAAGCTGAACTTTGTGTGAACGCCAACAGTTGGGGTCAACGTTCCACAGAGAGCGCGCGCCTCGCCGGAGCATTGATTCGGAATTGGGCGCTGACGTTGTAGACGGCGCGTGAGGCGGACGGAGGGCGCGCGAAGCGCGGTTCCTCGCGAAGCGAGAACCGAGGCGGAACGCCGAGCCCGAAGGAGGCCGACGGCGTCAGCCGGCACGCCCAAAAAGTAAAGTGCTTTACCATTCAGCAGCAACGACGGCCACCCCGGCGGAAAGTGTTGGTTTGATGCTGACCACCACACGAACCGGGGCGTGGTCGGTCGGCGCACGCCCTTCACTTAGGCTGCTTGGATCGAAGACCTCGACCGATCGCGGCTCAATGGCCCAGCCGTCCCCTCCCCGCACATAAGCCCGGTCAAATCGAAAGGCGTCGGGTCCCCAGGTACCGCGTAGGTTTTGGGTTACGCGCCCTGCGTCGGACAGGCCTGCCTGGGTCAACCGCCTGAGCGCCAGCTCGTCCTCGGGTCGGCGTTCGTCAAGGTTAAAATCCCCCATCACCACCAGCGGTCCTTCGCATCCGGACACCGCTTCCAACACCTCGACCACCTGTGAGGCGCGAACCCGGCCGTTGGCGCGGCCTTTTCCCGCTTGCATATGGGTCACCACCAAGCAGAGCGGCGTGCCATCCTCCGCGCGAAGCTGAGCGCGCAACCAACCTTTTTGCTTGAAGCCGTCCCAACCCCGGGCGCGTTCGAAGCGGCCCTGGGCCGTGGATTCCACCGTCCACGAGGTGCGAAACGCGAGCCCGTCGTCGCCGCGGCCCGAGGACCGGACCATTCCAGGCAGATCCATGTGTTTGACCGCTCCATCCCACACTTCCTGCATGGCCACAAAGTCGTCCTGTCGACCCGTGATCCAGCGTCCGACATCCGCAAGTCGGGGCTTTCGAGGCGGGGCAATCGGCGCAGGCAGCCCCCAGGCATTCACGGTGAGCAGGGAGACCTCGCGCTCCGCCGCAAACGCATTCGAAGATCCCAAGCAGAGCGCCCCTATCGTCAAGCCAATCCGAATCGATCGCATGATGACCTCCACGGCCATACTCGAAAATCAAGGTTTCAACAGAGAGGCGCAATTGCAAAGTTTCGATGGAGCGATCGCCGTTGTCCTGTCACCTCAGCGTGCGAAAACGGGCAAAAGAAGGGAGTGGAACCGGTGGATCCTGAATGTTCAACTTCCTACCTTCAGTTTAGCGCTGCCATTCTCCCGCCGCCGAAATTTCTTACACTCGGACGCAATACGTTTCAGCGCCCATCGAAGATAGCGGTGGGAGGCGACATGCGACCGATACCCGCGCCGACGCGACCGCTGACGGGATTCGAACGGCTGATGTTGGAGGTTGGACCGTCCATGGGCGCGGACCTGATCGCCCTTCGCCTGGAAGGACCGATGGATGCCGATCGGTTGAAATCGGCGGCCCGCCAACTGGCGATTCGCCACCCCTTGCTGAGAGCGCGCGTAGAACCAGGACCACCAGCGATGTTCGTGGGAACGGACGCCGCGGAAGTCCCGGTCCGACGCTCCGAGGCGCACTGGCAGCAAGCGCTCCAAGCAGAGCTTCACACTCCGTTTGACCCGATCTCCGAGCCGATGTTTCGCGTGGGATTCGCCGCCGACGGCGACGCCCATTGGGTGTGGATCGCCGCCCACCACGCCGTCGTAGATGGTAAATCGCTTTACCAACTCGGATGGGACCTCCTACGGGCATTGGCGGGCATTCTTCCAAGCGAAAGCCTGCCCATGCCGCCCGCTCCCACCGCTCCCCTGTCGCTCGGCGCGCCACTGCAGTGGGCCGCCGAACAAGCTTGGCTGGCCGCAGTTCGAGAACATGTGGAGCAACCGGCTGTTCCGCCGCGACGAGCGCTGGCACCCGGCGAAAAACCACGCTCTTGCGTGGCCTTCGATTCCCTACCGGGCTCAAAGGCCTTGTTGGCGGCGGTCCGGCGCGAACAAACCACCATCGGTGGGGCTTTTTTCGCTGCGGTACGCTTTGCCGTCGCCCGCTGGGAGGACCGATTTGGCAACGATCCGCTGGCGCGAAAAATCGGGCTCGACGTTCAAGTCAACCTCCGCGGCCGGTTAAACGATAGTCCCGATGCCGAACAAGTCTCGTTTTGCACCGCCGGCGTTCGCGCGTTTTCTCGGCTGTCGGACACCCCCGATTTTTGGGCGCTCGCCCGCCAATTGGGAGGTTCGGTGAAGCGTTCCGCCGAGATGCGCCTCCCGGTAGGGGTGCACGCCTTCATGGATGGCATGGACGGTCTCGGGATGGCGCTCGGAAGAGGTCGGATTCAACTGGGTCATTCCGCGGGAACCACCAAGCTGGTGGACGCGAGCAATGTGGGCCCCTGGCCGTTTGCAACGGCGCTTGGACCTTGGAAAGTCACCGGCGTCCATGGGCTGTGTGGGGCCAGCCTGGGTGGCGCAGCCGGGATCTTTTGGTTGAGAACGCTCGGGGACCGCCTGTTTTTGAATGCGGTCGGAAACGAACCGTATGTGAACGCGGACGATCTGCGAACGCTGCAGTTGGACGTGAGTCTGGCGTTGGAGGCCGCAATTCAGGGACGGAATTTGAACGCTGCGGTGTGGGCTTCCCGCGAGGCGAGGCGGATGCCGGCCGAGGTTCGACCGGAATTGGCCCAATGCGCACCCTCTCGCCAAGACTCAGCCTCGGAAAAACATGATCCGCGGATTCTCGTGGGCGCGTGAGGCGGACGGAGGGCGCACGAAGCGCGGTTCCTCGCGAAGCGAGAACCGAGGCGGAACGCCGAGCCCGGAGGAGGCCGACGGCGTCAGCCGGCACGCCCAAAGGAAGAGGTCGAGTGACAACTGAATGGTGATTCATTTTTTGCAAGCCGACTCCAAGCCGCGCGGATAGGGCTTTCGTACGGAGGTGGCGATGGGTTCCGGGGTTCGCGTCCTTGGTCCGAAGGTCACCGGCATTGAGGAAATCCTCACCGCCGATGCGTTGGCGTTCTTGGCCGATCTGCACCGCCGGTTTGATGCGCGGCGACGCGGGTTGTTGGCTGCACGTGTGGAAGCAAAGGCAGGGTTTGACCGAGGGGAACTGCCCCACTTTCCGACCGAAACCGCGGAGGTTCGGGCCGCGGAATGGACGGTGGCGCCCCTTCCCGCGGATCTCCA
>SYKL01000347.1 GCA_005797785.1 Pseudomonadota bacterium
GGAATCGGCACAACGGTCACAGCCCGCGAGCGAACGGTTTCCCCACTGCTCCGGAAGGCACGCCATGAACCCGAGAATCCACCACCCCATGCGCGCCCTCCGCCCAAGAGTCTAGCATCTCCATGCTGGTGCGCCCCTCGGCGTTCCTGCGGATCCCCACCCAATCGTTCAATCGGGTTCGGTCCACCAACCGTGTTCCGGATCTCTACAAAAAACGCTATCGAGCTCGCACGTTCGCCGGATGTAGCGCTCGTACAGTGACGAATCGGGCTTTCGTCCGTCGGGAGCGTACCACTTCCTCAGCGCCAGACAGCCCACCACGGCGCCAAGAGTATCGCACGAAGTGAGGTAATGGCGCTCCGCAGCGTCCAGATCTGAAGTGCGTCCTCCCAACCCGCCTTCATCGCAGACACCGTCGAGCCAACACCCGCGGCCATCGCCAAGCGTGCACGCCCGGCCAAAGTGTTCGCAGGCACGAACCTCATCTTTGGGATGATCCCAATTTCCCTCCCACGCCGCACCCAACAATTCACACTCGTGCCCGGAACCCTCATTGCAAGCCTTTTCCCAGCCGCGAAACGCCTGCCCAAAGCGTTCGAGGGCGCGCGGCAAGTTCTGATCCGGTCCCTCCAACCGCCACAGTACGCCCGCCGACAAGCAGCCGTGGGCGTTCCCAAGCGCACAGGACCGCTCATAAGCAACGGTTGCTCCTTTAAGATCTCGCTCCATATCCGGATCGAACGACAACGGTTCCTCGCCATAGGTGGGCCTTGCTGACCTAGGGGACTGCGGAACTCCAAGGCCGGTTTCCAGAAGGTAGCCGAGGGTCGCGCATGCGGCGGCTTCGCCCCCATCGCACGCCGCCCGACAAGCGCCCTCAGCCCCTTGCACGGGAACGCAGAGGTCCGCGGCAACGGCCATCGCAACCCACCACATGGCGCCTCCGGCGAACACTCTACACCAACACCGTTAAAACTGATATGGTAAACCACTTTACTAACTGCTCGCCGACCGCCTGTCCTCAGGTATACTTGCGGCCGGAACTCCCATGACACCAGCTCCACAACGAATACGCCTTTTGGAGGCCGCGCTTGCGCAGTTCGCCGAGCGCGGCTTTGCCGAGACGACGCTCGCCTCGGTGGCAAGCGCCTCAGGCATTCCGCTCCATGAAATCGTCGCCTTTTATCCATCCAAATACGCCTTTGCGATGGATCTCTACCACATACTGATCGCCGATCTGGAGGAGGGTGCGGCACAACTTGCGCCCGGACCGCTGGCCGACCGATTCGCGGCGATCCTGAACCGCAAACTCGATCTGCTCGATCGCCACCGCTCGGCCTTTCGCGCGTTGATCGCCGCGGCCGTTGATTCTGAAGGACCCATCGGGGTTTTGTCCAATTCCACCTCGGTGATCCGTTCACGAATGTCTAGTGTGATCTGGACGGCGGTGGCCGGGGCCACCGACTGCCCCCCGGAAGCCACCGTCGGACGCCTATTATACGGTGTTCATCTGGGCATTGTCCTGCTCTGGACGCAGGACACCGACGGGGCGATGGCTCGCACCGCCGTTCGCACACTGCATGGATTGTTATCGTCCTTCGCACCCTTTCTCGCCACGCCCATGGGCGTCACCCAATTGGAAAGACTGACCGCCCCCCTCGGCGAACGGCTAAACACCGCCGTCAACGCCGATGTCGACGGGCGAGCGCGCTGGGTTCTCCACCGCCTGATGAGCCAACGTCGACTACATCCTGGGCTTTCGTCCGCATCGATCACCGAAGACCAGTTGGCGCCGCACCTGGAAATCGTGCGCAGCGCTTTAGCCAGCGATCAACCCTTGGAATTGGTGCTCCCGGCTTTTCCAGCAAAGTCCCCAAACCCTGAAAAGGTGCTCGGAAAACTGCCCGATATGGCTGAGCTCGTTGCCCTGCGCTCGCTTCAACGGCTGTGCGACGATCTGACCGCTCTCCATCCCCCAGGAGTGCGCTTGCACCTCTGTTCCGACGGACTGGTGTGTGCGGATGTGGTCGGCGTCGCCGACGCCGACGTCACCGCCTACGGCGAGGCACTCGACGCTATTCTATCGGATCTTCCCTCGCTCACACGCGTCGATCTCTCGCATCTGTTCGGCGAAGCCACCCCCGCGCAGGCCCGCGCGCGGTTGTTGGCCGGATGGTCGGAAACGGCCGAAGAACTTCACCAGAAGATCGAATCGACGCCCGCTCTGGCGCACCAACTCGATGGGCTGCACCGCTTTCTGTTCGAAGACGCGGTGGGGGTGGGAAGCGAGCAATCCCGCACCCAACTGCGAAAACACGCACGAGAGCTGGCATTTGAAACCCTACGCCGAAGCCGCGCTTGGGGCCGGCTGTTGGCGACCTGCTTTCCGCACGCGGTGAGGTTGACCATCCATCCTCAACCCTTGGTATCTGAAAAAATCGGCATTCATTTTGTACCCACGGCGGATGCCTGGCTGACGCCCTGGCATGGGGCGGCGCTGGTGGAGAAAGACGGATTCCAACTGGTAAAGGTTAAACTCGCGCTGGAAAACGGTGCCACCATTGTGCACCGCGACGGGCGCGCCAGCCACCTGGAAATGGACAAGTCGCTTGACTGATCCGCGCATTCTCACCGAGGAACGGCTAACACCCTTTGGTCTTAAGTTGACCGTGAGCCCTGGTGTTTCATGGAGCGACTTTGCGCCAGAGCTCCTCCGGGCCTGGGTGGACGAGCACCGCGTCCTGGTGATCGCCGGTCTTGCGCCTTTGGAGCCTCATCTTCTGGCTGCGGCGTCGCGCGCGTTGGGGCCACTTCAACCATGGGTGTTCGGTTCTGTCCACGAACTGAAACGCGATCCAAACGCTGAAAACTACCTTTATACCGAACACGAGGTTCCACTTCATTGGGACGGCGCCTTTGCGGATGCCGTTCCCCACTGGTTGGTGTTTCGCTGCGTTGCGGCGCCTCCACCTGAAGCGGGCGGCGAAACCATCTTTGTTGACACCGTCGCCGTGCTGGAACGTCTCCCCGCCGAAACCCGTGAGCGCTGGCGGGCGGCGCGTTTTCAGTACCACACAGAGAAAAAAGCACATTACGGAGGTACCTTTACGGCGGCGGTGATCGCACCCCATCCCACGCTAGGCGTTGACGTCATCCGGTATGCAGAGCCGGTGACCGACCTCAACCCTGTGAGCGTAACGCCGCTGGATCGCCCCGCTTCGGAGGGGGCGGCACTGATGGCAGAAATTCGTCAAGCGCTTTACGATCCCACCGTGGTGCTCGATTATGCTTGGCAGAATGGCGATATCGTTATCGCCGACAACCACGCTCTGCTTCACGGTCGTCGGGCGTTTCGGGCGGACGCTCCACGACATTTACTCCGAGTGAATGTCCTCGATCCGAAGCGCAAATGGTGGTGGGGACTCCGGGACTCTTGGCGCATCCGCCGCCCGGAATTCATGCGCGCTGAGATCCCCATCTTGGGAATTCCCGCGTTTCTCTCCGCCCATGCTTGGGCCGACTTCGCTACCGTTCCGCTTTGGGAAGGCGTCGGCGTGTTCTGGCTGCTGTTTCAGAC
>SYKL01000348.1 GCA_005797785.1 Pseudomonadota bacterium
AGCTACGGTGCAGGTTGGATTCTGCTCGGGTGGAAAAGGCAGGGCCCTCCATGCAAACATAGGTGCCGCCGTCGTGTGCAGTAGCCCCTACTTCTTTGGCGGACTGAAGCAGCAATTGCCGAAGCTGGGCGCAAACGGGGTCGCCGAAGGAAACGTGCGCAACAATGCCGTTTTCGAAGAAGGTCGAGGCGCGTTTCCAGGTGCGGTCAATGAACTGATCGACCAACACCACATGCCCCGGGACAATCTCCTCTTTTAAGGAACCGACCGCCGACACCGAAATGATCCATCCGACCCCGAGGGCCTTCATCCCATAAATGTTGGCTCGGTACGGGACTTCCGAAGGGTTGAACCGGTGCCCCCTGCCATGTCGGGGAAGAAACACCAACTCCACGCTTTCGCCCCCCGCCAGCGGAAGCCGCCCGATCACATAGCGATCCGATGGGCTCCCAAACGGGGTTTCCACCGCTTGCTCGCGCACATCTTCCAGGCCGTCCATTTCGTACAGGCCCGATCCCCCAACGATGCCGATCCGTGTAGCCATCGCCGCCCCCAACCTCGACCATCCTAACGGTGCGAACCCGGTGCCACAGGCCTATCGCCACTCAGCGACCCATCCGCGCTCTTCAACCTGCTGTTTCGTCTTGCCGAGTTGTCCACATGCGGCAGAGATGTCGATCCCCCGGGTGGTGCGCACGGTGCAATTGATTCCGCGGGTCACAAAATAGTGCTGAAACGCTTTGACGACTTCGTCGCTGGGACGCTTGAGATCCCGATCCGGGTTTTCGTTGTACGGGATCAGGTTGATTTTCGCGGGAACGCCGCGAAGAAGTGCTTCCAACCGAACGGCGTCTTCCATCGAGTCGTTGAAACCCGCAAACATTACGTACTCAAAAGTGATCCGTTTGGTGCCTGGCAATGGGAAGTCCCGGCAGGCTTGAATCAACTCTGCCAGCGAATAACGGCGGGTGATCGGCATGATCTGGCGTCGCTGCTCTTCGGTAGTCGCATTCAGCGAAACGGCGAGATTGACTGGCAATCGGGCCGCCAACTCGGCCATTTTGGGGACCAGGCCCACCGTGGATACGGTCACTCGACGGTGGGAAAAGTTGAGGGCGTGGTCGTTAAGGCAGGTATGGAGCGCCGTAACGAGGTTGTCGAGATTGTGGAGCGGCTCTCCCATCCCCATCAACACCAGATTGGTGAGTCGCGGTGCTTTCTCCCCTTTCGCCGCATAAAAAGCATCGAGGTCTTGCTGGACCTGCATTGGTTGGTTGGCGATCTCCGATGGCTTCAAATGCCGTTTTAAACCGATATCTCCGGTGAGGCAGAACGAACAAGACATCGCGCAGCCGACCTGCGACGACATGCACAACGTCAACCGCCCATCATCGGGGATCAACACCGATTCAATCGTGTATCCGTCTTCGCACTTCCACAGGTATTTGACGCTGCCGTCGCCTGATCTCAGGATCAGTTCCGGCTGAAGCGCGGGGATATAGGCGACCTTTTCAAGCTTGAGCAAGCACGAGCGGGCCACTTCGGGCATCTCGGAGAAGGTGGCGGCGCGGTGTTGCCAGAGCGCTTTGTAGACATTCCGCGCCCGAATCGCGTTTTCCCCGAGCTCGGCCTCAAAAAACGCCAGCATGCCGGGCAGATCGAACGAACGGATGTCGATCCGCCCCTGCGCGTCGCGCATCAAAGCGGCGGCGGATCCCCGTGACTGTAGTGCCGATTCGACGGTCGCCATCGCTTCCCCATTGCGCCCGCCCGACTCCCGCGGGAGAATCGGGCTCGGAGGCTCGCGTGCGGCGAACCCACCTGGATGCGGTCCTTAGATCCGTTCCCTATATCGCGTCTTTGGGCATCGCGGTCGTGAAATCGAGCGCGGACGAGGTCGTGCTGCGGCTGCCGGATACGCACTTTGTGTCTGGCCAAAAGGGAAATGTCCATTCGAGCGCGCTGTTCGTGCTCGGCGAATTGGCGGCGACCCTGCTGCTCAAGGGCCATCCGGGCCTGGCACCCTACGAGGTACTGCTGAAGGGGACGACGATCGACTATCGGCGAACCCCCAAAGGTTCAGCCACGGCGACCGCCAAGTTTGATGAGCTCGCGCTTTCCAACGCGACCACGCCGATGAGCGGCGACAAGACCAGTCACAAACAATCGGTGGCCATCACCGACGAACAGGGCCAGGTACTTGCGGCGGTGGAAACCTCATTTACGGTGCGTTTGAAGGCGAAGCATTAGTCAAGAAGTTGACCATCGATCGACCACTCCGGAGGCTCCTCGCCAGCGGTGACATCCACCACCGGGGGGCTGCGAAGCCGCTGTGCAAGCGCCGTATACCGGGTGTCCGACTCGTCGCGTTCGGCGGATCGTGCCCAGGCGCGGGGATTTCCGACCACACAGAGGAACTTTCGCGCGCGGGTGACCGCTGTATAAAACAGGTTTCGCCGTAACATCAGTCCATGACTGGAATGCAGCGCGAACACGACCGCGGGGTATTCGCTGCCTTGCGCCTTATGAACCGTGATCGCGTAGGCGAGGTCCAACAGGCTCAGGTCCTCCCACCCCCAAGGGACGATCCTCCCGTCAAAATCAACGTTCAATCCTTCTTTGGTGGCAGCGCTCACTCGACCAACATCGCCGTTGTACACCTCGACATCGTAGCGGTTTTTTACGCAGATCACGCGATCGCCCACCCGAAACTCGCGTTCCCCACGGGTGACTGCCTCTCCATTGGGGTTTAAACGCGCTTGCAATGCCCGGTTGAGGCCCTCTGCGCCGAGAACGCCCCGCCGGGTTGGCGTCAACACTTGCACATCTTCGTGCGGAATAAACCCCTTGGCGGGCAGGCGATCGGCGACGATGGACACCAACGAGTCGAGAGCGCGCTCGGGATCGTCGCGAGCCACGAGAAAAAAGTCTTTGTACCCGGAAACTTCGCCGGAATCAGGAACTTGGCCCTGGTGGATGAGCGCCGCTCCATGCACGATTCCGGACTCCTCCCCCTGCCGAAAGATTCGCGTCAACCGGGCGACCGGCACCGCCTCGCTGCGGATAAGATCCCGAAGCACCTGCCCGGGACCCACCGAGGGCAACTGGTCGGCATCCCCCACCAGCACGAGCGAAAACCGCCGATCGCGTGGAATCGCACTCACCACGCCCGACATCAACGGCAGGTCGATCATGGAGGCCTCGTCGATCACCAGGGAGTCCGTCTCCAACGGGCGGCCAGGCCCCCTCTGAAAGCGTCCATTCCCTGGGGTGTATTCCAATAGTCGATGAAGCGTCATCGCCGGTTGGCCGGTGGCCTCCTCCAGCCGCTTGGCGGCGCGTCCGGTGGGCGAGGCCAGCTGAAAGGTACGCCCAACCTCGGTCCAGGCGCGGAGGAGCACCTTGACGAGGGTGGTCTTTCCGGTACCGGGGCCGCCGGTGATCACCACCACACCGCCCGCGAGAGCCCGAAGGACCGCTTCTTTTTGCAGAGGGTCGAGTTCTACATTTTCATAGAGGGCGGCTTTGTCGACCGCGGTTTCTGCGATCTCCGCCGGATCGGATTGCAACGTCTGCAATCCGGCGGCTACCTCGCACTCTGCGGCATAGAGGCCGATCCGCCAGATGCGGTCTTCCGGCCGAGGTACTGGTTGTGCCGCCCAATCCTCGGATTCGACCAAGGATTCCACCACAGCTCGGCCGGCGCTGACCAGGCCCTCGATGGCATCATCGAGCGGTCCCGAAGGAATCTCCAACGCTTCTAGCGCCTTTGCGAGTTCACTTCGGGGTAAAAAGCAGTGCCCCTCCGACTCTTGCTGATCGAGGACGTACAACACTCCGGCGCGCACCCTCCCCGGATGATCGGCGGGGATCCCTTGGGCTCGCGCGAGGGCGTCGGCGGTTTTGAACCCCACCCCGCGGATCTCCTCGGCCAAGCGGTAGGGTTCCTTTTCCACTACCTGGCCCGCTTGATCTCCGTATTTGCGACGGATTTTCTCGATCAACCGCGGGGGCAGGCCAAGCCCGCGCAAGGTGATCGTCAGCGCCCTCCCCCGCTCATCGGCGGCCCATTTGGCGGCGATGTCGGCAGCTTTTTTCTTGAGGCCAGTCACTTCCGTTAGTCGCCACGGCGTGTTTGCAAGCACTTGCGGCGTCGACATTCCAAAATGGTCGACCACCCGTTGGGCGATCCGCGGGCCGATGCCCGGCACTCCTTCCAAATACAGAGCGATGCCTTCCAAAGTGCGCGGTGACCCTTGGATATACCCTTCCGATCGGAACTGCCGGCCGTGCGCGGCGTGCTCCTCCCACTTGCCTTCAAGCCCGATGAATTGTCCGGGATCCATCTCGGCAAGGGTCGCAAGGGCCCCGACGACGGTGGCCTCGCCGAACGGCGTCCACACCTTGAGCACCGCATACCCGGTGTCGGCTGAGGCCCAGACCACCCTTACCAGCTGACCTTCAAGCCAGTCATTGGTCGCCATGAGGACCTCAAATCGTCAAGCGCTTGACTAGAGCGCGGATCGAAGGCTTCGGCCGATGCTCTATCTTGCGTAGACTTCGAACTGTTCGGGGTGGAAGTGCCCCAACGCGCGAATGATAATCCGCTTGTTGATCGTGCGCTCCACCGCTTCCACGTCCGAAAACGAGGCGCCGTACAGCATGTCGGCGATTCCGGGTGTCGTATTGACGTAAATCGTCTTTGCACTGCCGTTGCGGCCGGCTTCGCGCTGGACCTCGCGCAGGATGTCGAACCCCAGCGTCGCCCGCGAACGTACCACACTCGTACCGGAACAGGTGGGGCAGGTCTCGGTAAGATAGCGATCGAGGCCCTCTTGCACGCGCTTTCGCGTCATTTCGACCAGGCCAAGCTCGCTGATCCGGAGCACATTGGTGCGCGCACGATCTGCTTTCAACGCCTCATCCAACGCGCGGTACACCTTGTCGCGGTTGGATTCCTTCTCCATATCGATCAAGTCGATGATGATGATACCGCCCATGTTCCGCAATCGAAGCTGGATAACCACCTCTTGGACCGCTTCCATATTGGTCTGAACGGTGGTTTCTTCGAGCGACGAACTGCCGACGAACTTGCCAGAGTTGACGTCGATCGCCATCAACGCTTCGGTCTGGTCGATGACCAAGTAGCCGCCGGACTTCAACCAGACCTTCCGGCCCAACGACCGGGAAATTTGGCTTTCTACGCCGTAGGTGTCGAAGATCGGCTCGGAACCGCGGTAGAGGTGTACTCGATCGCGGAGACGAGGCATGAAATCCGCCATAAAGCTGCGGACCTCATCGAAAATCTTCTTGTCGTCGACCACCAAGCGATCGATGCTCTCGTCAAAGACATCGCGCACATGGCGCAGGATCAAGCCGTATTCTGCATGAAGCGGGGCGGGGGCACGGCGCGCTTTGCACAGCTCCTGAACCTTGACCCAGGACTTCAACAAGAAGTCCATGTCCGCTTTCAGGTTTTCAAGGGGCTGATTTTCGCACACCGTGCGAACGATGAAACCTGCGCCTTTGGGGCGGTACTGCTCCACAAAGTCGCGCAGTCGGCGGCGTTCCTTATCCTTTTCGATGCGGCGCGAGATGCCTACATGCTCGACCGTGGGCATGTACACGATGTAGCGGCCGGGAAGCGCAATGTGGGTGGTGAGCCGAGCGCCTTTGGTGCCGATCGGATCTTTCGCGATTTGAACGACGATTTCCTGGCCTTCTTTCAAGAGGTCCTGAATCGAAGGCATGCCGGCTCGCGGCACCGCTCGCGGATGATCTTCGGCTCCATCCTCGCCTTTGTCGTCCGGCTCTGGGTCCTTGTGGTGCATGTCGAGCAGGTCGGGGTAGATGTCGCCGACGTACAAGAACGCTGCGCGCTCAAGGCCAATGTCAACAAACGCGGCCTGCATACCGGGAAGTACGCGTACCACCTTGCCGAGGTAGATGTTGCCCACAAAGCCACGGTTGTCGCCGCGGTCGACGTGAAGCTCGGTCAATTGACCATTTTCGATGACCGCTACGCGGGTTTCACGTCCGGTCGTATTGCAGATGATTTCTGATGGCACAGGAAGCTCCGGTTCCCCCACCTGCGCTCGCCGGGGGCACCGTGGGCGCCACCGCCTGTAGGCGGCGCCGGGATCGACGTGTATTTCATGTCGTTCAACCAGGCTCCGCGCACGGAGGGTGAAAAGGGTTGAAAGGGATTGGATTTCTGCCGGGCTGGGCGAAAATCCAGTTAAAACGGTAATTGATCGTTTTGGGGTGCGAGATCGGGTCTCGCCTCATCTTCGTTGTCACACGCGCAACCCCGGTTCGTCAATGGGGAGTCAGCGCCGTCGCAGCAATGCGAACTTCAAATAGCGTCCTTCGGGGTGCGCGAGGGCCGTGGGATGATCGGGGGGCTCCGCCGATATCCAGTGCCACGACCAATCGCCGGATGCTGAAAGTCCTTCTGCAACGATTTGTCGCCACGGGTCCAAACCGAGCCGCGCGGTGCAGCTCGAGGTCGCCAAGAGGCCGTCCCGAGCGACCATAGGGCCTACCTGAGCATGTAAACGCCGATACGCCCGACGCGCGGCCGCTTCTGCATTTTTGTCGTGCGCCAACGAGGGAGGATCGACAATCATTAATTCAAAGGGCGTTTTTCCGCCACGCCACTCGAAGACGTCCGCGACTTCAAACCCATGGTCATCGGGGTTGATACCGTTGATTTGGAAGTTTTCTTTGGCGTCGGCGATCGCTTCTGGCGCCAGATCGACGGTGACCACACGAGATGCGCCGCCTAGAACTGCGGAGACGGAAAAGCCACCATTGTACGCGAACAGATTAGCGACGGTGCGCCCGTTGGCCCATTGACGCACCATGGCGCGGTGTTCGCGTTGATCGAGGAAAAGCCCTGTTTTTTGTCCGATGTATGGGCGTACCAGCATTTTCATACCGTGTTCTGAAACCACCACTTTCTCTGCGGGTTCTGGGCCAAACAGGGTTTCTCCGCCATCGCGGCCGTCGACGCGAGCAACCCCCAGGCGGCGAAAGACCGTTTCCGCCCAACCGGCGGTGTTCAGGGCGCGAACGATCGTGTCGAGCCATGGAGTCCAGGCCGACGAATACAGGCGAACGACCGCGAGCTTGGCGTAGCGGTCGATCACCAATCCGGAGAGGCCGTCCCCCTCCCCCGCGACCACCCGGTAGGCGTCCGTGTCTCCGAAAATGATCCGATGTCGAAAGCGATCGCAGCGAAGAAGGTGCGCTTCCAACCAGTTTGCGAAGGGCTCTTTGGGAGCGGGTCCCTTCCCAAGAACGCGCACGGCGATGGGGCCGTCGTCCGCCAAACCCCAGCCAACGAGCCGATCGTTGTCATCGGTGAGTTCCACCAGGGCGCCCGGTGGTGCTTTGTAGGGGCGATCTCGGAATACCCAAGGATGTCCACGGGTTACCGCCGCTGCCGTGTCATTGGGAATGCGCAACCGCGCCATGTGTGCTCCGATATCGGGGTGAATGCTGCCGTTTGGGGCAGGGTCGCGGATTTTTGACACGAGATTCGATTTGATTTGAATAACCGATTCTCGAAAACGTATGGCTGACGACGGCGAACTGCGCCGAGAGGAGAGGTTTCCGATGCGCCCTTCCATTAAACTGTCTATTCCGATGTTGGTTTTGGCTGCTTCCGTCGGCTGTGTGGTCTATACCGACGATGTGCACCACGACGACTATGTGGAGTCCAACTACTCGCCGTATATCGAAGGTGCCGAAGCAGGGGTGTTTTACGACGACTACGCCCACGACGACGTCTGGTATTTCGATGCCAGCGTCGATGACCCGGATGGCGTTTACGATGTTGTGGAGGTTTGGGCGGACGTTTTCGATGAACGAAGCGGGGAAATGGTGGAGTCGTTTGAATTGTATTCCACGAACGACCCGTACTTTTGGACGTCCGAGTGGTACGGCTATGATACCTACCTCGACCCCTTCTATGACGGATATTCCGTCGATTTCGTGGCCTACGACGCCTACGATGCCTACGATGTGTTGACGGTGTGGGCGATCACTTACTGACCTTTCGGTAACCCCGAAAAACCAGAATCCGATGCGTTTCTCCCGGTGGGCGCATCGGATTCTCTGTTTCGAGGTGACGCTGTCGTAAGCGTGCTTAAATCGGTGACAGGAGGCCGCATGGCCGAAGTCACCATGTATTCGACCGCATACTGCGGCTATTGCCGCGCCGCAAAGCAGTTTTTGAAGAGCCGCAAAGGCGTGGACGTCAAGGAGATCGATGTCAGCGCGGATCCGGAGCGACGCCGATGGTTGGTGAAAACCACCGGCCAACAGACGGTTCCGCAGATTTGGGTGGGGGAAACGCACGTGGGTGGGTACGACGATCTCCGCGCGCTGGATGCGGCGGGAGGGCTGGATCCGTTGTTAAACGCTGGGATTTAGGCGACACTTTCTCTGTGGGACTGTAAGCAGCAGACCTGGGAAACGGGGTTGCGGAGCCATGAAACGGGAAAGCGGGACCTGATCATCAGGTCCAGGTCGTCCTGCCGGGGGGCCGTCGGTGCGGGTCAGACGACGTCTTCGCGCGGGTCTTTTGGAAGGAGGAGCCATAAACCCGCTGTGGTACTGTGCGAAGAGAGTTACGCAGCTTCGAACGATCTGAATACTCCGACTGGGGGATATCTATGTTTGTTGGGCGGTAATCGCTATCTTAGAAATGCGTCCCTCAAAGGCTTGCGCACCCTGGCGTCGCGATGTATTCTGAAGGTGGGTCATCCCTGACCTGCCTCGCCATTGCACCTCCCCGGTGCCGTGCTCCCCTCCTTCCCCGACACGCCCATGTCTCTCCCCGCTCAAGCGCTCGAAGCGCCGATGGTTTGCATCCGTTTCGTGGACTCGGTCCCGGTACTGCAGGTTCCTGTGGAGCCCGGCTTTGAAGAATTGCGCGAATGGTTGCGCGTTCATCTGCCAGAACATCTCCCGCAATTGACTGGGCACAACACCATTCGGTTGGACTTGCAGGAGCGCGAACTGAAGCTGTTTGACCTGCGGCGAATTCTGCACCTGTTAAGGGAAGAGTTTCAGCTGGATGTGAGCGGTTTGTACGTTCGGCCCGAATCGATCCATCGGTACGCCGAACGCGAACTCAAGTTGAAACTGTTTGTGCAGGAACCCGCCGCCCTGGTTGTGGCGCCACCTGCAAAGCCGGTGGAAAGGGTGGAATTGACGGAAGTTCCGCTCCCCGATCCGGAAGAAAGCGAAACCACAGACCCTGTGACAGCCGAAGAGCCCGAAGTGGCGCTCACTCCGGCACCCCCGCCGACCCCGGGCGAACCCGGCCGGCGTACCCTTAGCGTTCAGCGGACGCTGCGATCTGGGGCCTCCATCCGGTTTGATGGCGATGTAGTGTTGTTTGGCGATGTGAATCCAGGCGCGCAGATTGTGGCTGCAGGGAACATCGTTGTTCTGGGTGCCATGAAAGGCGTTGCGCACGCCGGGGCTACCGGTGCAGAAGATGCTTTTATTCTCGGTTTTGAAATGCGTCCCACGCAGATTCGAATTGGTCGTCGCATCGCTATTCCTCCCGCCCGGGGCGAACAGCGGGCGAGCGAACCTGAAATTGCGCACGTCGTTGACGGCGAAATTGTGATCGAACCCTACCGCGGCAAGTTTCGATAAGCCGCATCCTCCCTCCCTCATTTCCACGGTTCACCAGGAGCCATTATGTCACAGTGCATTGTCGTGACCTCAGGCAAAGGCGGGGTCGG
>SYKL01000349.1 GCA_005797785.1 Pseudomonadota bacterium
CCTGGCAAACGTCAGTACCACCGGCTTCAAACGCGGCCGAGAAGACTTTCAGGATCTCTTCTACCAAGAACTCACCTCCGGTGGACAAGGCATCTCGTCCGCGCGAGTGGAGGTCGGTAGCGGCGTTCGGTTGGTTGGCCTTGAAAAAGAACACACCAACGGCCAGCTCACCGAAACCGGGAACCAACTGGATGTGGCGATTCAAGGTCGCGGAATGTTCGCTCTTGAGACCATCGAAGGCGACCGAGTCTACACCCGAGACGGTTCGTTCCGAAAAGACGCCGATGGAACCCTGATCTCCAGCGGTGGGCTCAAGGTAGCCGGCGACATTAACATCCCTTCCGACGCCCAATATGTCGTGGTAACCGGCGATGGCACGGTTCAAGCGCTGATGCCGGGCGACACTGAGTACACCACCGTTGGTCAGTTGGAAGTCGCTGGCTTCACCAACGCTTCGGGGCTTCGCCCACTCGGAAACAACCTTTTCGAAGAGACACCCGAGTCCGGTGAAGCGCTACCGATCAACGGAGAACCCGACGTTCAGCTGGTCAACGGTTTCCTGGAAGGTTCGAACGTGGACGTCGCCACCGAGTTGATTGCGATGATTCTCGCACAACGCGCCTATGAGCTCAACTCCAAAGCCATTTCTACCGCGGAGCAAATGATGGGCACCGCCGTGAACTTGAAACGATGAGCGATCTGCCGCCGATTTCAGCGATCGAGCTCGCGCTCGTGGACTACGCGAAGGAGACCTGCACGGCCTCCCGCGTCGACGTCCGCTGGATCGGCGTGGAAGAACGTATGCTTCCGGCCGACATCGACCGGATTGCCTGGACCGGCGATGCCTGCCGAAACCGGCCCGAGCTCCGGGTTTCATTCAACGGAAGTGCTGGCCGCACCTCAGTTACGGTTCGACCACAACTGGCATTGTGGCAGAGCGTGCCGGTAGCCATCGAAGACATCCCCAGCGGAACACCCATCTCAGCGTCCCAACTGGCAGACGTTCCATGGGAGAAGCTCCGTGGGACCCCCATGACCACCGGCGTCTCGAAACGGCTCATCAAAGCCGGAGATCCTTTAGACTCCACGGTGGTCATGGTACCCATGGACATCGAACGGGATCAATCGGTCTCATTGCGCGTATCGCGAGGTTCACTCACGATTACCGCGCCAGGTCGAACCTTACAATCTGCGCGCGTTGGCGAAAAAGTCAAGGTGATCAACGAGGCCACCCGAGTGGCGCTCGAAGGTACATTGATCGATTCCCAAACCGTCGAACTTCCCTAGGAGAAAACATGATCTCTTCCCTGATCCTGTTGGCGCTGTTCTCGGCAGAAGCCAAGAAGCCCAAAACAACGCCTCCTCCGCCGGAAAAACCCGCCCTCTCCAACCCCACGGGAAATGAGGTGGTCTACACCGCAGGCTCGCTGTGGAGCGAGGTTTCCGCTCGACAATTGATGGGGCTCGACGGCAACGCTCGACAGGTAGGGGATCTGATCACCATCCAGATCGCCGAACGCACGGCAACCAGTTTGGGCGCCTCTACCAACACTTCCAAAAATAGCAAAGCATCGGCGGGCATTTCCGCCATGCTCGGCGTCGAACAAACTCTGATCAATGCCCACCCCAATCTCGGCGGAAAAATCGCCATCGAGGGCGGCTCCGAGAATTCCTTCGCTGGCGACGGCAAGACCACCCGCGGAGCGGACGTCGAAGCCACCCTCACGTGCGAGGTAATCGAGGTTCTTCCTGGTGGAAACCTCCGGGTTTGGGGCTGGAAGCAGGTCCGAGTCAACCGCGAAATTCAGTACTTGGTATTGGACGGCATCGTTCGCCCGCGAGACATCCAAATGGACAACACCGTGAGCTCAGAGCTCCTCGCACAAGCGAAAATTGAAATCACTGGTTCTGGCGTTCTTTCTGACAAACAGGGTCCCGGGATCGGTACCCGCATCCTTGATCGCGTCTGGCCGTTCTGAGGTTTTCCTCAAGCCAGTTTCCCCCTTGCCGATGGTTTGATTGGAGGAGTCCCTTGCGAATCCTACTCACCCTTCTCGCCAGTTTAGCCCTGGCCACGCCCGCTTTCGCGGCGCGTGCGAAGGACATTGGCGGGTTTCACGGCATCCGAGACAATCCGATCACCGGCGCTGGCTTGGTGGTTGGCTTGCGCCGCACGGGCGACACGCCACGAAATGAAGCCGCCATCCGCGCTTTGGCGAGCCGGCTGCAGGGCCTCGGTGTCAGCCTGTCTGTCGACGATATCATGGCGCGAAACGTCGCTTTAGTCATGGTCGCAGGGACGCTGGGACCCGAAGCGCGCACGGGTAGCCGCATGGACGTCACCGTCGCCTCCACCGGCGACGCCAATTCGTTGGAAGGCGGTTATCTCCTCATGACTCCGTTGATGGGTCCCGACGGCCAGGTGTATGCCGTGAGCGAAGGCCCTGTGGTCGTCGGCGGATATGGCGCCGAAGCGCTCGGTTCTACCTCGATGAAAAATCACGTGACCACCGGTTGGGTGGTCGGCGGCGGGGTTGTCGAGCGGGAAGTTGCTTCCCAACCCAAGTTTAACGAAATGACGTCGGTGGATTACGTGCTCGCCACGCCCGACTTTACCACCGCGACTCGGCTCGCGGACGCAATCGACGCCTCTTTTGGAGCCGAACTCGCCGAGGCATTCAGCTCCTCCACCATCAAGCTCACCATCCCCGATGCGTACAAGGGAAAATTTGCTTCGTTTGCAGCAAAGGTTGAAGCCGTCGAAGTCTCTGTGGACGCCCCGGCCCGCGTCGTGATCAGCGAACGCACCGGAACCGTGGTAATGGGCGCCGATGTCAAAATATCGGCGGTCGCCGTGGCACATGGCGGCCTGACCATCGAAGTTCGGCGCGACACCAATGTATCCCAGCCAGCCCCCTTCTCCAACGGCACCACACGCAGCACCACCGGAAGCAGCGTCCGAGCTACGGAAGCGCAGGGTCAGCTCATCATGGTTGAGGGGGTCACCATCGGCGAGCTCGTGAGCGCACTGAACGCCATGGGCGTCACGCCACGCGATCTGATGATCATCCTTCAAGCCATTAAGGCATCCGGTGCACTTCAAGCGGAGATTGTAGCCTTATGATCACCGATCCTTCCATGTTCGTTTCTGCCTCCCGGCCCACCGCGACCGTCGGCCCCAAGTCCACGGATCGCGAAGTCGCCGAACAATTCGAGACGATCATCATTCAGACCATGCTCAAGAGCATGCGCTCCGAAGAAGGCGGCCTGTTTGGCAGCGGTGAAACCGCTATGTTCGCCGACTATTTCGACCAGGCGATCGCCGATGCCGTAAAAGCCGGCGGTGGATTGGGATATGCCGATCAGATGGAGCGCACTGCAAACGGCAAGGTGGTGCCTCCCACCGGGCACCATTCTTTCCTGCCGCGCCACATAGAAGGCGGCGAAGATCCCATCTTCCCGGTCGAGGGAGGACGCCTGACCTCCAATTTTGGTACCCGAATCGACCCTTTCCATGGCCGGCTCAAAGAGCACCATGGCTTGGACATCGCCGCTCCATCCGGCACCCCGATCCGGGCGACTTTGGACGGCACCGTAACTTACGCGGGAGATCGCGGGGGATACGGAAATCTCGTCATTTTGCGCCACGCCGACGGAACCGAAACCCGCTACGGGCACTGCAGTTCGCTGAAAGTGCGCGAAGGCGACCGGATTCAAGCCGGCCAGACTGTTGCGACCGTTGGTTCAACCGGCCGGAGCACCGGCCCACACCTGCACTTCGAAGTGCGAAAGGAGGGAAAGATCCTCGACCCAGCCGAATGGCTTGGATCAGGACAAAAAAAATCTCAACAGCACACAGAAGTGATCCGAGGAGGTAGCTAAGCCGGGTCGCCCTTAGACCCGGTCGGCGAGGTACCGTCATGCAGATCAAGCCCACTGCCGGACAAACCCAGGTTCAGACCGAGAGTCTCATCGGTCATCGCCTGCCCGACCAGGGCCAGCCGAAGCTTGAAGAGCCAACCTCCTCGAAGGTTTCTTTGTCGCAGCCCGCGGCTTGGATCTCGTCTCTCCAGACGGAAATCCGAACGCTCGCTCCGGTTCGCGATGAAGTGGTAGCAGAAACTAAGGCACAGCTCAAAGACGGCAGTCTAGAGAAGCTTTTCGGTGAAACGGCGGTTGACTCGCTGCTAGCCGAGTTTGCGCGGTAGCGAATGGCTGCGCGCGAGCTGCTTCCTCTGGTTCGAAGCCTATGTGAGCTCACCGAGGCCCAAGTAGCTGCCGCAAGATCCCTTCAAAGTGAACTTCTGCAGGAGCTGAACGGACGAAGGATGGACATGATTTTCGACCTCCGGGTCGTCATGGCCACACCCCTCGATCCGGCCGACCCGGACAAAGCGGAGCTTTCCCGGGAGGTGCTTCGGCTGCATCGCGCCGAAGAGCGACTCACAAGTATCGCTGGAACCGTCATCGAAACGCTCGACTCCATCGCATCTTCGGGACCTTCCCGAACGTACGGGCGAAGTGGTCGACTTCAAGGATAGCTCATGCCACTCCTTTCCTCCCTCATAGCGGCTCAATCCGGACTTCGAGCAGCCACCGCAGGGTTGTCTGCGACCAGCCACAACGTGGCGAATGCGTCCAACCGCGACTTTACCCGTCGCCGGGTCGTCCAAAGCAACGCCGATCCCGTTCCATACGCCAATCTCTGGATCGGCCGCGGCGTGCGCACGGAGGCCATCGCTCGAATCACCGATACCATTTTGGGATCCCGTCGGATCGCCCAACAAGGTCGCACATCGGAGTCGAGCGAACAGTACAAAGCCTTGTCCGCTATTGAAGGCCTGTTTGAGGAGGCCGACACCTCCGGTATCCGCGAACAGTTCGACAAATTTATGAACACGCTCGTGCTCGCCAGCTCCGACCCTTCGGACGTAGGTCTCCGTTATGGGGCGTTGTCCGCCGGTGAAGCGTTCACGCGCACTGTCCGTCAGACCGCCACCGGCCTACAAGAACAGCTCGATGCCTTAAGCGAGACGGTCGAAGGCTACGAAGAGGGAATCAACGCCCAGCTCGAAGAAATAGCCGTTCTTAACGCTAAACTTCAAGGTGTCGTTGGCGGAGAAATGGCAGCGGGCGACCTCGCCGACCGGCGCGACGCCATCATCAAAGATCTGAGCCAAAAACTTGGCACGACGGTACATTTCAACCGCGACGACACGGCCACGGTCTTCCTCGGGGGACACGCCATTGTCTCTGGAACCGTCGCTCGAAAGGTCGACATCGTCACCTACCCGAATGCTCAACCCGACGTCTTCGTTTCAGCCGGAAGTGGCCAGTTGAACGTCAGCAGCGCCGTTGGTGGAGAGGTGGGCGGCCGCCTCGCTGCGCGGACGCAGATTGCCGGATACCTAGATTCTTTGGACACTTTCGTTACCGACTTTACCAACGCATTCAACACCCAACACGCCGCGGGCCAAGATTTGAACGGCAACGCCGGCGGAAATGTGTTCGCCTTCGCCAACTCTCCGGGTCCGGCGCTTTCGTTCTCCCTCGACCCGGGCATCGTCGGCAACCCTTCCCAGTTGGCGTTTTCAGACGGCGGCGGGATCGGCGACGGCGACAACCTGGCGCTCCTGGTTGGGCTTGAATCCTCCAATATCGTCAACGGCACCCAACCCGGACTGTACCTCAGCCGCCTCACGGCCCAAGTCGGTCGCGATGTGGCCTCCACTTTCGATGCCGCAAGCCAACAAGAAGCGATCATGGCCGATCTGGACGAGTTGAACTCCCAACTCAACGGCGTCGATCTCGACGAAGAAGCTTCCAACCTTGTGCAGTATCAAGCCTCCTACCAAGCAGCGGCGCGGGTGATCTCCGTCACCAACGGCCTGCTCGGTGACCTCATGAGCCTGGTGTAACATGGTACCTATCCGCAGAACTGCTAGTTACAATGCCGATCAGAGCGTGTTGACCCTGTCCCGTCTGAAGACACGGATGGCGGACGCCGAGGAACGGGCGAGCACCGGCCTCAGGATCCAGCTCCCCTCCGATGCGCCAGAAATCTGGACGTCGATGAACCGTCTTCGCGCAGAACAGCAGGATCAAGTTACCTACATGGCCAACGCGGATCGCGGCGAAACGTGGTTGGCGGCCTCCGAGAATGCGCTGAAAACCGTCAGCGACATTCTTAAGCGGGTCAAGGAACGGGCGATTCAACTCGGTTCTGATACGATCTCCGCGGAAGATCGTACCAACGGCGCCAACGAAATCAACGCGCTCCGCCAGGAGCTGATCGACGTTGCGAACACGCAACTCGACGGGCGGTACCTGTTTTCAGGCACCGCGTTGAACGTCGCCGCGTTCGACCAGAATGGCGTTTACCAAGGTTCCAACGAGATTCCTGACATGCAGGTGGGCCGCGACACGCGAGTGTCCACCGGGTACGACGGATCCCAAGTCTTCCAAGGTGCGGTCAACACGTTCCAGGTACTCTCCGACCTTTCGACTGCCCTGGCCGCCAACGACTCGACCGCCGTGCGCAACATGATCAGCACGGTCGACGCCGGCATCGAACAGAACATTCAGTGGTGGGAGGAAAACGGCTACCGCACCGCGACCATGGACGACATGAAACAGATTGCCTCCAACCTGGACATGTTGTCGCAAAATCAACTGGGCAATCTGGTCAATGCAGATCCAGCTCAGTCGTTCACAGAACTGGCGGAACTGAGATCCAATTATGAGGCCACGTTGGCCGTGGTGGGCTCGTCTCGCAGCACCAACCTGTTCAACTACATTGGGTGAAACTCGGATGCTCCCTGATTGCACCATCACCCACGCTTCCTTTTCATCGGCAACGCCGATGACCCTCTGTGGGCTCGTTCGCGGGCCCTCATCGCTTGACCAGAAAAATCTCCGGTCGAAAATCCGCCAAGAACCTTACGTACTTTCCTTTCTCATATTTTCCGTAAAAAAGAATCTAAAGCCCTCACAAACGATCCGAAAAGGTCGGTGAGGTTTCGGGGCACCCGCCCCACCAACGCCTCGGAACCCAAAGCCTCACTGGAGTAACCCATGTCGCTTGTCGTAAATACCAACATGCAAGCAATGAATTCCCTCAATCGACTCGGCCAGACCAACCACACGTTGGGCAAGGTGTTCGAGCGGTTGTCCTCGGGACTTCGCATCAATCGCGCAGGCGACGACGCCGCCGGCCTCGGAATGGCGGAGTCCTTCGACGCCGAATACCGTGGCATGCGCCAGGCGCTGCGCAACAGCAACGACGGCATCTCGATGATTCAGACCGCTGAAGGCGCGTCGAACGAAGTTGCCAACATCCTGAAGCGCATGAAAGAGCTCGCCGTCCAATCGTCTTCTGAGACCTTGGGCTCCACCGAGCGCGCCTACATCCAGGACGAATTCACCCAACTGTCCTCGGAAATCGACCGTATCGCCCAGGTGACCGAGTTCAACGGTATCTCCCTGTCGGCGGGCACGTACGCCAGCGGCGTGGCCGTCCAGGTCGGCGCGAGCAGCAACGCAAACGACCGTATCACCGTCGCCCTTGGCGACCTCCGTACGGCCACGTTGGGTCTGACCACCACCGATCTGAACAGCGCGTCTACCGCGCAAGCCGCGTTGACCACTCTCGACACCGCACTGGCGTCCGTCAACAGCTACCGTTCGGACTTCGGTTCGATCCAGAACCGTCTGGAATCGACCATCCGCAACATCACGACCTACACCGAGAACATCGCCGCTGCCAAGTCGCGAATCCTCGATGCAGACTTCGCCTACGAAACGGCGCAGTTGGCTAAGTACCAGATTCTGCAGCAGTCCGGCGTGGCCGTCCTCGGCCAGGCGAATGCTGTCAACCAAGCTGCACTCCGCCTCCTCGGCTGATTCGCGGTTCGGTTTAGAACCAAGGTCGGCAGGAATGCCGGCCCGTTCAAAGGAAAGGTCGGCAGAAATGCCGGCCTTTTTCTTTTGCGGTTTCCAACGTGCATCGATCCGGAACGCAGCCTAAACTTTACCCGTAGGGATCCGACAGGACCTTACGAACCCTGTGGAGGACGCAATGTCCACGACCATCGATGGCATCGTCTCCGGCCTCGATACTACCAAGATTATCGACGCGATAATCGCAGCTCAGGCCGTTCCGAAGGACCTTCTGGAGCAGAAGGTCGAGGACGATGGCGATCGACTTGACAAGTTGTCGGGCGTAAAAAACCGCCTTTCAACCCTCTCTGGTCTCCTGTCCGCTTTCAACTCCGACTCCGAATTCGGCATCCGGACGGCGACGGCAGCAGACGGGAATACCCAATTTTCAACGTCGATCAGTACCGCGGCAGCCGCCGGCACTTGGTCCGTTCAGGTCACAAGCTTGGCGAAGGTGGAGACCGACGCATCGCAGGGCTTTGCCGACAAATCCAGCGACGGCGTCCTCAATGTGGGCACCTACACCGTGAACGTAGGCGGCACTTCCTACAATTTCACGACAGACGCGGGCACTTCCTCCATGGAGGATTGGGTCAGCAAGTTTAACTCGTCGGTTACCGGCGCCAAAGCATCGATATTGAACGTCGGCGGCGCAAACCCGTACAAGATTGTGCTCACGGGGACCGATACTGGCGCTTCAAAGTCTATTTCCGTGACTGAGTCCGTAGGTACGGGCGGCGTGACCCCCACCTGGACCACCACCCAGCCCGCGAGTGACGCGCAAATTTCGGTAAATGGCGTATCAATTTCGTCCGCTTCAAACACGGTATCCGACGCCATCGCCGGCGTCACGTTCACCTTGAAGGCGACCGGGGCGAGCGCGACCACTCTGACCATCGGACAGGACAACGCAGCGATCGCTGCAAAAATGAAGGCGATCGTCACCGCGTACAACGATGTGATGACCTACTACTCCACCAACACCGTCTACAACAAAGAGGAAGACCTCATCGGTGCATTGTTCGGAGAAAGCTCGTCCCGTCGCGTGATTTCCGGCATCGGCGACTTCATCAGCGACAGCTATTCGGTCGGAGGAGCTTTTTCGGCATTGTCGCAGATCGGAGTTTCCACCAACCGTGACGGGACCCTGACCTTCGACGAAGACGAGTTCAAAGAGAAGTTGGACTCCAACTACTCCGACGTTTCGAAGCTGTTCACCAGCAGCTCGGGTCCGATTCAGGCACTTCAGAAGCAGATCGACGATTACTACATCGATTCCGACACCGGCGTTCTTACCTCGGCGGCCGACTCGCTCGAAGAGAGCATCAAGGACAATGAGGAACGTATCGAGAAAATGCAAGAGCGGTTGGATACCTATGAGGCGATGCTCCGCACTCAGTTCACCGCTCTGGAGAAAACCCTCGCCTCGATCCGCTCCTCACAAGATGCCTTGACCTCGGCGTTCGCCGGTCTCACTTCTAGCTCGAGTTGATCCATGCGCGCCATCGCACAATATCGCTCAAATCGAATTGAATCGGCTTCCAAGCCCCAGATCGTTCTGATGCTGTTTCAGGAAGCACTACGCCGGATGGAATTTGCTGTTCAAGCCATGAACGACAATAAACCTTCCGTCTGGCGGGCGCATCTTCATCACGTTCGCGAAATTTTCTTGGAGCTGCGACACGCCCTGGATGACACCGCAGCTCCCGAACTGTGCGCTACCCTCCGAAGCTTGTACCAGTGGTGCAATGATGAGCTGATCGCGGCCGGGCGCGAATCCCAGCCCACCAGGATTGGTCCAGTGATCCGAGTGACCACCCTGCTGACGGAAGGTTGGCAAGGAGCTTTGGAATCTCTCGGTCGCGAAGGTCAGGCCGCGCCAGCACCGTGACCCCGCTTCAGCGATTGGAAGCTCAGTTAGAGCAATTTCGTCGGGGCGAGCCGCTCAACGCGGAAGAACTGCAGTCCATCGGACAGGACGTCGCACTACGAGCGGCCGAAATTCCTGATGATGAAAAGCAGCTTCTCCTCGAGAGCTTTGAAC
>SYKL01000350.1 GCA_005797785.1 Pseudomonadota bacterium
CATTGGCGGCTGCGCTACTTTTACGGCGATCCGCAATTCGAGTCCCAGTTGCCCGCAGCGGAAGTCAGCACGACGATCGACGAAGGAATTATAAAGGAGACTCCATGATTTTCGTATTGTTCTTGCAAGCCGCCTTGGCGGAGACCACCGCGGACGCGGATCTCGACGGCGACGGCAAGCCCGAGCACATCGTCGCAACCGAAGGCAAGGTTCAAGTTGGGAAGAAAATTTCCCAGGAGTGCGGCTACGAATCCTTGTGTGAAGTCGAGATTCATGACATCGACAGCACCAACCCACAAAAGGAGCTTGCCATCTGCGAATTCGGGCCCCGCGACGACCGCAGTTGTACGCTATACACCCTCGGTAAGAAGGGTTTGACGCCGGTTCCGTTCGCAGCCCAAATCTATACGGAAAAGTATATTACCAATGGCAACGGGATCATCCTCACGGAAACGTGGTGGAACCGCCTCTACCACCGTACCGAGAAGTACACTCTCCAGAACGGCGCTTATACGGTCACACCGCAACCAATGTACGCCGCCGGTGCCACCCTCCACATCGATCGCACGTTTCCGGTGGTATTCGCTCCCGAAGGGAGCGAAGTGGTCGCCAATGTCCGTCCTGACACCGACATCGTGGTGCTTGCCGAAGATGGGAAGCATGCGGATTGGTTCCTGGTCAAGCTGTCCAGCGGCGTAACCGGCTGGGCCAAGCTCGAAGATCTCGTCGCAGCGAGCGACGCCTTCCAAGCCGTCATGGGCGCAGGATGAGCGCAAACCCCCTCGCCATCTTCCATCTGCGCGGCACCCAAGCCGAAATGGGCACCCAGCTCGGTAAGGGCCTGGTGAAAATTGGCGGTTGGGAGCCGTTGCTCGACTATTACCCGCGCATGCCAGCGATGTTGATCGGCTCCTCCATGCCGCCCAAAGTTCGGCGGCTCGCGGAACCGGTGCTTCGAGGCGTGCTTCGGGGTCCTTCGCTCACCATGATCCACTATCGGCGTCGCCACTTTCCAGAATACCACGAACGATCCCTCGCGATGGTCGAGGCCCTCGGCCGACCCGCCTCCGCAGCGACGCACATCGCGATCATGGACGTGTTCCAGAATGTCGTGGGACTGGCCACAAAGTGGGGGTTCAAAGAGAGCGCACGCGTGGGTACCGTCGCCCACGGCATGTGCTCCAGCTTGGCGGTGTGGGGTGAGCATTCCAGCACCGGTGGCCTGTTTCATGCTCGGAATTTTGATTTTCCTGGAGTGGGGGTCTGGGATATCGCCCCGACGCTGGTGTTCTGCACCCCCGATAAGGGCGTTCGTTACGCCTATGTAGGCGCCCGTGGCGCCGACGTCCCGGGCATCACCGCCTTCAATGAAGCCGGCCTGACGATCACCGCCCACACCCGTTTTCACCGCGAAGTGCACTTTGCACGCACCTCCATCGTCGATCTGGCCCACGAGATCATCCGGCGGGCGACCAACCTGAAAGAAGCATTGGCGGTGGCAAAAGAGCATCCCGTGGCCTCCACCTGGGGATTGTTGGTGTCGTCCGCCGCGGAAAAAGCCTCGCTGTTGATCGAAACCACCGCATCAGGCGTTGAAGGGTTCAAAAGCACCTCTGGCCGATTGGCCTGCACCAACCACTACCGAAACACCCCACAGCAGGAAAACGAAGCAAGTCCCTCGGCTACCTTCATGAAGGACTCGCTCACGCGGCACGCGCGGCTGGAGCAGGTATCCGGTCAAGGCGCGATCGGGGTGGAGGATTTACAACGGATGCTTGGGGATCTTTCTGATCCAGATGCCGATGCCTATCCGGCGTGGCGGGTGGTCGGAAACAACATCGCTTCACCGCTCTCAGTACAGAGCATCGTCAATGCCTCGGACGAACGCGTGCTTCACGTCTCCGTGGGCACCGCTCCGACCGGTTGGGGACCCTATGCGGCGATCCCTTGGAATTGGGATGCGCCGCAGGGGGTACGCGAAATCTCGGCTGACGAACTGCCAGAACGCAACCCCAACATCCAGCCGGACGCCGAAAAACGGGAAGCGTACATGGCCTATACGGCGCTCGCTCGCGAACATCTGGTCGGCCGACCCGCCGGAGACGCGCGGGATCTTGCCCGCCGTTGGCCGAAGGAGCCCCACTTTCAGTTCATGGCCGGAATCACCGAACTGCAGGCAGGAAATTTCCCTGCAGCCAGCGGTCATTTCGACCAAGCCCTGGCGCTGGAGTCCGCTCCTTTCCGACGTGCGCAGTACCTCTTATGGGCCAGCCGCGTTCAAAGCGTACTTCAAGACCCGCGAACGGAGGCTACCCGTGCCGCACTGGCCAAACTCGAGCACCCCGTGATCGCCGACTTTCAGAAGGCGGCCGCGGCGGAACGCAAAAAGCCGTTGAGTTCGCGGCGGTTGACGCAGGTTTCGCTGAATTGGCTGGTGGTGGACGCCGAATAGTCAAGTAGCTTGACTATCCAGCCTGCGCTGCGGCCATCCGACGTTCCATTTCGTCGGGGGTCACGTCCTCGACGTGGGTGGCCAGCGACCAGTGATGGCCAAATGGATCGGAGAGCGTCCCCAAACGGTCACCATAAAACTGGTCTTTCAACGGCTGCAGCACCGTGGCACCCGCGGCCACCGCCCGCGCAAACCAGGCGTCCGCATCGGGCACATACAAGCAGATCGACACCGGCGTCTTCCCAATGGTTTTTGCGCTCAATACGTCCCTCTCCGGAAACTCATCAGCGAGCATGATCATCGAATCGCCAACGAGAATCTCGGCGTGCCCGACCTTATCGGGCCCCCCCATGCGCACCTTCACTTCCGCGCCGAATGCCTTTTGATAGAACTCCAGCGCCGCATTTCCGTCGTGGACGATCAGGTAGGGCGTGACCGTGTGGTAACCGGGCGGGATCGGGGAAACGGACATGAAGCCTCCGGAGCGCGAATTCGATTCCCAAATATCGCGAGTATGTCGGTTTCGCTGTTGCAGATCGTCGCAGTGACCCGACGGCCCCGGTTACGCTCGGTCACAATCCGGTGGCAATCCCCGCGGATCCGTGCCTCAACCTCCGCATCCGGTTACCTTTGCAAACTTTCCTGGAGGCCCTATGCGCTGGACCGCCCTGCTTCTTCTTCCTTCGGTGGCATGCGGTGAATTCAGCGTTCACGCCCAGGGAGACGATCCCGAAATTCCGGAAGAGGTCGACACGGACGTCGAGCCCGTAGAAGAAACCGACATCGAAGAACCGGTCGCCACCTTGCCGGTCTACGCGCACACGCGGACCGAATTGTACAGCATTGAGCCCGGCAATGGCAGCCGCACCCGGATCGGTACCTTCACGGAAGGCAGCCAAGTGGTCGATGGCATGATCGACGTGGCCATCGATCTCGAGGGCCGCATGTACGGCGCCACCTGGACGTCCTTGTTCCTCATTGACCCAGAAACGGCGGAAGCGACCTGGATTTGCGACACCGACGAAGAGCTGTACGCGATGACGTTCACCTCCTCAGGCAAGCTGTTCGGCGGGGCCGGTGAGCGGGTGGTCGAGCTCAACGTCGAAAACTGCCAAGCGCACGCGCTGTTTTCGCAGTCGGATTGGGAGACCTCCGGCGATCTGGTCGGCCTTCCCGATGGATACCTGTATTGGACCGTTCGCACCGGCGGAAACGACGGTGTGGTTCGCGTCGATCCCGACAATGGCGATTCCACCTGGGTTGGCAACACCGGCTTCAAAAAGCTGTTTGGCCTGGGCTACGACGACGGAAACCTGTTCGGCTTTTCCGACGATGGCGAAATCGTGAAGATTGACCCAGACAATGGCAATGGCACCCTGTTGTCGTCCAACCAAGAGACCGAGTGGTGGGGGGCTACCACCAACCCTGTCGTCTGGTAAGATCGCGCTGTTTGTCGGCCCCGATCCCGTCGTCGCGCGCTCCGGTGCTCGGTCGCGGGCCCAAGCCCAGCTTCCCTCCGCTCCTCGCTTTGCTCCTCGGCCTCAAGGCCGGCAAACAGCGCGATGAGGGATTAGCCGCCTCGATCCCGCCGTCGCGCGCTCCGGTGCTCGGTCGCGGGCCAAGCCCAGCTTCCATCTGGGCGCTACTTTCGCGTGACCACCCACAGGCCGGCGTTGCCGCTGGTATCGGTCCCCGCTGAACTTAGAACCGGTATTTCACCGACGTTTACCGCAGTGTCGAACGCCGAGGTGTCGGTTCCATACATCCAACGAACATTGTAAGCGCCTTTTTCGGCGGCGGTGGGCGTCGTCTTCCACACCACCCAAATCCCGGCGTTTCGCTGGGTGTCGTACCCGGCGCTCAACTGCACCGGAACCCAGCCTTTCCCCACGCTGACATCGAACCCGCTGGTGTCGGTGCCGTAGTACCAACTCAGCTCGTACCCCGCGGCCTGTGCGCTCGGAAGGTGAACGCCCGCCCCATCCACTTCAAACATCGCCACTGGCGCGAGCAGCAGCGCAAACAGTACCCACTTGCAGAACTTCATGACGCCTCCGTCGGGATTGTCCGTCTCCCCGTGCGCGAAGTCAATAGTAGCGTCACTTTACTACTTGGCGGCCAGTTGACAGCGGGCCGCCGCGGCGGTACCCCCGTTCGAGAGGCAGGAGTACACCATGGCCGTAGGCGGTCTGATCGCCCTTTTGGACGACATCGCGGCAATCGCCGACGACGTCGCTACCCTCACCGCCGCCGCGGCAAAAAAAACCAGCGGCATTGTTACCGACGACCTCGCTGTCACCGCGGAAAACGCGATCGGCATCCGCCGAGAGCGCGAAATACCGGTCGTCCTCGCTGTTGCGCGCGGGTCGGCGATCAACAAAGGGTTGATCCTCGCTCCGGGAGCGCTGCTGCTCAATGCGGTCGCCCCCTGGGCGATCACCCCGCTGTTGATGTGCGGCGGCGCCTGTCTGTGCTTTGAAGGCGTCGAAAAGATCATGCACCGCTTCTTCCCGCACCACGACGATGCCGCAGAAGCCGAGGCCGATCCCATCGATTCGCCAGAAGAGTTCGAGAAGAGCCGCATTCAAGGAGCGATTCGAACCGACCTGATCCTGTCGGCGGAAATCGTGGCGATCAGCCTTGGTGAGATCAAGTCGGCGCCGTTCATGACTCAGGTGGTCTCCTTGTACGCCATTTGCGCCGTGATGACCGTCGGCGTGTATGGCCTGGTCGCCGCGCTGGTGAAAATGGACGATCTCGGTGAGTGGCTCGCGCTCAAAGGTGGCCCGCGAGCTGGTCTCGGGCGGATGATCGTTGCCGCAGCGCCGAAGATTCTGCACGCCATTTCGGTGATCGGCACGGTCGCCATGTTGATGGTCGGTGGCCACATCATCCAACACGGCATTCCTCCACTGGAACACCTCGTTCACGGCCTGGTCGAGAAGCTCCCGCACGCCCTTCATGGGGTGGGCGGTATGGGCACCGACATCGTCGTCGGCGGCATTGCAGGCCTGATCCTGGTCGGGGTGTTCGCGACCGGCATCCCCACCAAGATCGGCAAAGCGATCCGCGGGCTGTTTCCCAAGAAGACCAAGTAGTAAAGAGATTTACTACTTGGGGCGCTGCCCGTCAGCCCCGGGCGGTCCGGCTACGCCGTCGCGTGCTCCGCGGGTTCCGTGCCTCGGCGCACACTTTACCGGTCAAACCGTCTTTTGACGCCTTCGGGCACCGCTTCGCGCCGCTACGCCCGCTACCGCGGCCATCGCCCATGCGAGGGTGCCCCCCTCCATCCCCGCGTTTGCGCAGGCGCACCCTTGAGGCTCCTCCTCCTCAGCAGGCGCGATCAGGCGCTCCTTCAGCGCCAAAGCGTCGATCTCCCCGTATCCATACAAGGGGTGGTGCCCCTGTTCATCGGCGACCACCAAAGGCGAAGGAACCGCCGTTTCAATCAGTAAATCTGCAAGTTCCTGCGCCGTTAAATCGGGGTCCACGGACATCGCCCAGGCCGCCAATCCGCTCACCACCGGCGCAGCGGCCGAGGTTCCGCCAAAATTGGTGATGATCGACTGGTTTGGCGCGATGGTAACCGTCGCACTGGGGGCGGCGACGTCGACGGAATCTCCAAAGTTGGTGTAGGCCGTCGGTTGCCCGTAGCTGTCCGTCGCCGAGACGCACAGCACGTCGTCCAACGCCTGCAATTCGTCGTCTTCGATTTCACGATCATCGTTTCCGGCGGCAAACACCACCAAAGCGCCCTTTCCGTCGCGAGGTTCGGTGGCCGCGCGGTGAATCACTTCCGCGAGGGGTTCCGGAACCGCGATCGGGTCGATAAATCCCCACGAATTATTGATCACCGCAACGTCAGCGGCGATGGCATGCTCGAAGGCGGCGACGTCCGCCGAGAGCGTATTCCCGTCCCCCTCCCCCAGAAGTTTGATGGGGATCAACGTGCATTCGGAGCACATTCCCACAATGCCCACCCCATTGTTCGACCGCGCCGCCACAATGCCGCTGACCGCGGTGCCGTGCTCGTCGCAAATAGCCGTTCCCTGGGAGCAATACTCCCCGGGGTTCGGGGACGGGTCATCGTCATCGCTCCACGCATCGTAGGGTTGTTCATACGCTTCCACGAGATCTTCATGAGCGAGGTC
>SYKL01000351.1 GCA_005797785.1 Pseudomonadota bacterium
CCAATGCTCCAAACCCAATGGCGACCCGACATTGCGAACAAGCCCGAAAATTTCCTTGTTCTTGGCACTGGTCCCACAACCGCGGCACGCGCAACGCGAAGTCCAAACTCGCATCAAGGGTACGAAAGCCGGCCTCGAAGAGAGGATAGTCGGTGGATCCATCGAGCACCCTTTCGCTCGATGCATGCCGCCATGCCCGGGAAAAGGCCGTCAACACGTTCCTACGGGCCGGCTCCTTCGACCATCGCACCCGCAGGACACATGCAACCCAGAAACCGTTCAAAATAACGCCTGAACCTTCGCTCACAACTTGGTCAGCTGCGCCTCAATGTCGCGCAAAAGCTGTGATGCATGAGCCGGGCGTTGACCTCGAATGCACTTTTTGTAGGCCTTCCAAAGGTCGGCTAAGAATGCGTCCTCCACCTGGCGATGCTCATCGAACCATACGTCGTCCACGGAAATACCCGTTATTCCTAAAGAACGGCGTGATTGCAGTGACCGCAGTGCGGTAATAAACAGCCGACTGGCTTCAGGCTCGCCACGCCGCCTAAGCTCCAAAAAAAGCTGCCAAGCCACGCTTTCGGGGAGCACCGCGGGATCGTCTTCCAAGCCCGACCGCAAACGACGCACTAAATCTCGCGACGGAACATTGGAATCCACCGCACTGGGCATCGCTTCCATCGACCCTCCGCTCCCGCATCTGTCGGGGCCGCCGCATTCTAACACAGCGTTTCCTTCGTCGACCACCACCGACTCAATCGGTTACTTTCCAGGGGCGAGGTCGACATGGCGTTGTTCACACTTGGGCTCGCGGTTGCGCTAGCACAGCCAGCCGCCGCGGAATCGACCGCAGGCGTTTTTCCATACGCGGTGCATTCTGAGGTGCTGGAAAATGGCCTCACTGTGCACGTCATTCCAATGCCGAGTGAAGGCGTTGCCGCGTGTTACACCTGGATGAAAGTGGGCTCACGCGACGAAACAGATCCGGGGCGCACCGGTTTTGCACATTTTTTCGAGCACCTGATGTTTTATGGCACCCAAACGGTGGGGCGAGAAGCGCGAGAACGCGAAATCTTGCTGCTCGGAGCCGACGAAAACGCCTGGACGTGGTTCGATGAGACGGTGTACCACGCCGTGCTCGCAAACACCCAGGTTCCAAAATATCTGGCGTTGGAGGCAGACCGATTTCAGCATCTGTACCTCACAGAGGAAGATGTTCGGCGGGAAGCAGGCGCGGTTTTCGGCGAATACCGCAAAGGACAGTCCGATCCCGATTCTCGACTCTGGGAAACCTTGTTCGCCAATGCCTTTTCCACGCACACCTACCATCACGACACCATCGGGTTTGAGGCGGACATCGCCGCAATGCCCACCGCTTGGGAGTACAGCCAGGCGTTCTTTAGCCGTTTCTACCGACCAGAAAACGCGACCATCCTGGTCGTAGGGGACGTCGAACCCGCGGAAGTGTTCGCGGAAGTAAGGAAGAACTGGTCCAGTTGGCCCACCGGCACCCAGAGTCGGCCCGCCCTTCCCGAAGAGCCGAAACAGACTGCACTCCGGCGCGCCGAAGTGCTTTGGCCAGGTCCCACCGCGACACGCATCGCATTCGGCTGGCGAATTCCAGCAGATCGAGCCGCAAATCCCGAAGTCGCGGCTCTCTCCCTAGTCGCAGAAATGCTGACTTCACCGGTGGGTCCGCTTTCTCGCCGTTTGATCGACGAAGAGGGACTCGCCTACGCGCTTGAGGGAGCGCGAAATCCCTTTTTCGATCCCTCGCTCCTCACCCTCACACTCACACTCAAAGATCCGAAACACTTGGCGCGCGCTGAAGCGATCGTTCGCGAGGAGGTAGCCAAACTCCAAACGGCCGTCGATCCCGACTATCTGGCGCAGACTCGCAGCCACTCCCGTTACGATTTTCTGTCCGGGCTCGATGATCCAGACAGCGTCGCCAGCGCCTTTGGATGGGCGATGAGACGCAATGGCACTGTCGACGCACTCGACACCTACTACCGCCACTACGATGCGCAGACCCCAGAAGGGGTCGCCTCGGCGGCCCAAAAATACCTGGTAGACGAAGGTCTTACCGTGGTCGTGCTCAAGGGAGCGTCGGAAGCCCAATGAATACGCTATTTCTGGCCATTTACCTTATGGGCTGCGGTCCGAAGATTGCCCCGGGACCCATCGCGGTCGAGGAAGCTGAGAAGCCCATTCGGTTGATTACGCTACCGGACGCGACCGTTCCAAACGTCTATTTCCAGATCACGGTGGCCACCGGTGCTGCGGACGATCCGTTGGGAAAAGAGGGTCTTGCGTCGCTCACTGCCAAGAGCCTCGCCGAAGCGGGCGCCGACGATCGCACCGGACAGCAAGTCAAACAGGCTCTCTATCCCACCGGAAACTCGATTGAGACGGTGGTTGACCGAGAATGGACGACCTTTCGACTAACCTGCCATCGCGACCAAGCAGCGCTGTGCATGGACGTTATCGCCGATGTTGTCCTAAAACCACGCTTCGACAGCGCCGATGTTGACCGCGTACGCGACGCCGCCGAATATGCCGTCGGCGAAGGATTGCTGGCCGACGAGGAGGCGCTCGCATTCGAGGCTCTGAACGCCTGGCTATACGAAGCTCACCCCTATGGACATCCGGTCGATGGCAGAACAGGCGTTTTGCCGTTGCTTTCTCACACAGCGGCCCAGGAGTTCCACAAGGCTCACTATGTGCGCGAGGCAATGGTTGCCGGTTTGGCGGGCAATTTCGACAGCGAAATCCAATCCGCCTTTGAGCAACGGCTTCTAGAAGCCCCCGCTCAGCGAAAACCCGAACGCGCCTTACAGCGGCCGCTGCCCGTGAGTGGGCGTTCATTGCTCGTCATCGACACTGACACGCCTGTTACCGGGTACATGTTCGGGCAACCCTCACAGGTCGATCGCAACCATCCCGATTGGCCGGCATTGTACCTTGCATTTGTTGCACTGGGCGAACACCGCCAGAGCCATGGGCGGCTGTTTCGCGAGATTCGAACGGCGCGTGGGCTGAACTATGGTGACTACGCGTACATCGAGTCGTACGTTCAACGAGGTTCAAGCGCCATGCCCGAGCAAGGCGTCCTTCGACAACAACCGATGACCTATTTTTGGCTGCGCCCGACGGGAGTCGAAAACGGCGCATTTACGTTGAAGCTCGCCCTCGCGGAGTTGGAGGATTTCGCCGCAACCGGCCTTACCTCAGCGGAATTCGACGACATTCGAACCTACGCTTTACGGCGCCTGCCTTTGTTCGCCAGGGATCCTGGGCGCCGGCTCGCTTTTGCAATCGAAGCCGAGGCCTCCGGCACACCAAATCCCCTGGAGTTGCTCCCAGAAACGCTTCCCAAGCTCACGGTCGAACAACTCAACCAAGCGATCGCCAAGAACATTCGCCCGTCAGATCTCAAAATCGTTGCGGTTTCCGGCGAAGCGGAATCACTTGTTACACAATTGCTCGAAGAAAAACCTACGCCCATCGTCTACGCTGACGGCATCCAACCCACCGCCGAACAGGCGGCCCGCGACTCAGAAGTTGCCGCACGCTCCATCGCCGTGGGCGCCTCCAATGCAAAAACCTCCCCAGCCGAAGGAATCTTCCGATGAACTCACGCCTACTTCTCCTCGTTGGACTGTGCGCGGGTTGCGCCGAGCTGGACCCGTACCTCCCCAAGGTGAAATTTGAGGAACTTCGGGTCAACGACATCGATTTCGAAAAGGCGGACGTGGATTTCGTCTTCAACGTGGAGAACCCGAATCCGTTGGAAATCTCACTTTCGAGCTTCTCTTATGCGCTTGGCTTCGAACAAATCGAACTGCTGTCCGGCGACAATGAGGACGGGTTCACACTAGAGGCTTCCGCGGGGTCAGAGCTCGATCTTCCCGTGTCGGTCACCTGGGAGAACGCGTGGAACACGGTGCAAGCCACCCGTGGCGAAGACGTCGTGGATTTCGGTTTGGACGGTCACTTCGGGTTTGATACCCCGATTGGTGAGGCCAGAATTCCTTACTCCGAGGCTGGCGATTTTCCCGCCGTTCGCACCCCTAAGTTCTCGTTCGAAACCGTTCGAGTCGCATCCTTCGACCCCTTTGGGATGACGGCCTCCGTCGAAGTGGATCTCGGCGTAGACAATGAACACGCTTCATCGCTCTTTTTCGAGGCCTTCGACTACAACCTGTCCCTCGGTGGAAACCAAGTTGCCAGCGGCCTGATCGGTGACCTTGGCGAAATCGAAGGTGCCACCAATGGCACCCTCGTCCTGCCAGTCGATATCGACCTGTTGGGCGTCGGAACCACCGTTTACGAAGCCCTTGCCGGCAACGGCAATGTAGCGATCGGCCTGGATGCTGGGATGGACGTGGATACTCCCTTCGGCCTGTTGCCGCTGAGCATCGACGAAACCGGAAACGTCAGCGTCGAAAGCGACTAAGCCAACACCTCGTGAGTGATGGTTTGTCCAGTCTTATTCCGCAGAGAACCCGTCGAGCAGCATTCCGGGCGCGTCGACATGTCCAAGCCGATCGGTGTCGGAAGCCAAGTCGACCCCCCCCTTCAGAACTTCAAGAACGTTTCCAGTCAAAAGCGCGCCGCGTACCGGCCCAATCAGCTGGTTCTTTCGGATCAGCCGACCAAATACCCGCCAGCGGATCTCTCCGGTGACCTCGTCCAAACCACCGGTCGCAGCATCCACAACCAGCACGGGTTCTTCAGCCTCAGAAAGCAGCACGTTGATCGATCGATTTCCGCCACGGAGAATGAGGTTGTTTGGGCGCATCCCGTCGCCATACCAATGACCGGTGGAACGGAGATCGCGACGCCGGGCTGTGTTTGGGTCGATAAATCGACCGTCTACCTTCCCTTCTTTCAACAACGTTAACGGAACCGGTGTCACGCCCCGATCGTCAAAGGCATGAGTACGCAAGGAACCCGGCACCGTGCCGTCATCCAACAAATGGACGCGCGTATCAAAAATGGGCTGATTCCCCGCGGCTTGCGCTGCTCTCCCCAAAAAAGTACGTCCCGTCTCCAGGTCATCGACCGAAAACAAGGTCCCGATCTTCTCAAACAACGAAGCAACGACTCGGGGAGGCAAAAGCACGCGAACCGGTCCGGCGATCTTCTGCGGCGGACCCGTCAGCGCGAGCAGGCGTTCTACCAACGAAGATCCGAACGGCATCGATGCAATGGATGCGAACGCTCGGCTCGACAACTCGTCCGTGAGCGCGATGTCGCCAAAATCATCCGTGATTAGCACTGTGCCCTGAGCTTCGTAAAACGTACTCCAATCCTGGAAAGACAAGCCACGGCTGTTTACAAATTGCCGGTGCACTCGCCGGTCGCCATAGCGAAAACCATCGGTGCGAACTCTCCGATCCGCTGAGCGGGCGCCCTTTTCAGCGGATAGAATCACGTCCGATCGATCGTTCAGCGTCAACAAGGAGTGGCGTCGGTCATCGATCCCCAAACCACCAATGGGTGCAGATAGGCGTCCGACTGGCCCCGCCGCCATGTCGCCCGTGGCGCGAACCGCTTTGGCGAGAGCCTCCTCGACCAGGCCCTCACTCGGTGAAGTGGCCTTCGCAACGCCCTCCCCACCACGTTCATCCCAACACCGAACCACCACCTGATCGCTGTGTGTGGCATCGTTACGTACAATTTTCCGACGTTGGACCTCAAGTATGATGCCCTCCATCGTGGTCACCAACACCTCAGCACCCTTGGCGCCGAGCCGCCTTGCGTGATCGATCAGTCCGGCCAAACCTTGAACGCCGTCCGCCATGGATCCACTCTCCCTACCGCGCTATCCGAGAACGCCAGAGAGTACCGCAAGTTGACGCCCGGGAAACAGTCCATGCGAATCCTCCGCGCCATTCCGTCGATCTTGCTTGGCTGCACGTCCGCCCCAGCTGCGCCACCGTCCCGCATCGTGGCGATCGGAGACCTCCACGGCGACCCTATTCAAGCCCAGGCGGCCTTAAGAATGGTTGGGGTCGCCGATGCCGATGGACATTGGACCGGAGGTAGCACCATTCTCGTTCAAACGGGCGATATCACCGATCGGGGGCCGGACAGCCGAGGCGTGATCGATATGATCCAGAAACTTCAGGAAGAAGCGCCGGGTCAGGGCGGACAAGTGGTGGCGCTGATGGGAAATCACGAAGCGATGAATCTCATGGGCGACTGGCGTTACGTGAGCGAAGAAGACGTGAAAACGTACGGCGGTCTCGAGGCCAGGAAACAAGCCTACTCTCCAGCAGGCGAAGATGGGGCCTGGCTCCGAACCCTACCTGCGGTGGCACTGGTCGGGGACACCGTTTTTGCACACGGTGGGATCACCGAACGCTGGGCGAAAGAGGGCATCGAAACCATCAACCGTGAAGTGAAACTGGGGCTCGATGCCCGCAATGAGGTTCACAGCCCTGATGGGCCACTATGGTACCGTGGCTACGTCCAGGACGACGAAGATCTAGCATGTATGCAGCTTAAACGTTCCCTCGCGATGCTTGGCGCGAAGCGAATGGTGGTGGGGCACACCACTCGCAAAGATGGCCTGATTCAGGCGCGATGCGAAGGGCTCCTGTCGGTCATTGATACTGGAATATCCTCGCACTACGGAGGTCACTTGGCGGCCTGGGAGTCCCTCAATGGAGACGCCAGGGCGATCTACCCAACGAAAGTTTCGGATATACCTGATCCCTCCCGCTAATGCTCAAGGCGCGTCTCCGCACAGGGCCTCGACGATCCAAACAGCAGGCGCGTAACCGATTTCGCAGCAAAATACGCATAGTCATACGCCGGTATTTCGTTGTTGTTACTGAACAACAAATACCCACCGCCGCCGCGAACGCCGCCGCAGTAGACTAGCGACCCAACCTCAACAGGAGTAGGCCGATGTCGGTCAGCAGCGCCGTCATCTCTGCGAAAAAGCAAATCTTGAGTGCACTTTCCCGATGGCAGGGAAATGTGCCCGCCGCAGAGCAGCCTTTGTTCAGACGATTTGTTGAAGATACGCTAAACCGACTCCGCGGGCCCTTTCTCGCCCAACACTCTCCGTCGGAAGTTCTGCACTTGCTGGAGCAGGCGTTCGAATTCGCGAAGTCGCGAGAAAAAGATGCGATTAAAGTAGCTATTCACCCCGGGGCTTCCAAGGGCAGCGTCGTCCTGTCGAGCATGACCGACCAGGCGTTCATCGTGGACACCATCCGCCTGTTTCTCAAACGCAAGGATGCCGAGTATTGGGGCGGTTTTAATCTCGTGTTCCACGCAAAGCGCAATGAGAGCGGCTATCTCGTCGACGTCGGTGAAGAGGACGGTCAGCCGGAGTCCCTGGTATTGCTGGAAGCGGACATCGGTGAGCTGCTCGGCGACGCCGATGGCGCCGCACGTGAGCTATCTGCGAACCTAGAGTTTGCGCGAGCGATGGTGACCGATTTTGGTCCGATGACGCGCACCGTCGAACGTTTTGTGGAGCGATTTGAGGCCCTGGCCGATCGACAACCCGATCGCGCCGAAGCATGGAATGAAACCTCGGCTTTCCTCAAGTGGCTTCTGCGCGAAAACTTCGTATTCATGGGGATCGAGAGCGGAACGGAGCTGGGGATACAGTCGCTCAAAGGCCCGTTCTACGGCAACATCGATGGAGACTGGCCCACCGCACACTCCCCGGGGACCGTTCAAGTCCGGAAAAGCCGCACCGAATCGCCTGTTCACCGATCCGGCCGCATCGACGAGATCCTGGTCAGCATTCCTGAAGGGGAGTCGGTCCGGACGTTGTTCATCCGCGGCATGTTTACGTACCGAGCTGTCACCCAACCGTCGCGCAATGTTCCTATTTTGCGGACCGTTTTGGGAACCATTCTCGACCAGCAACAAAGCCGCCCTGGCAGCTTCCGCTACAAGGGTATCGCGAACGTTTTCGACTCCCTACCTACCGAATTTCTATTTACCGCGAGCCTGCAGTCCATCGCCGAATTGGTCGACCTGGTATGGGAGTCCGAACAACAACAAGATGCGGGCGTCACCTTCCTGATGACCGGCCCAGACAGCGCGTTCTGCCTCATCGCCATGCCGAAAACGGAGTACAGCGATGAGCTCCGTCGTGAGGTCGAACAGCAGATTATCGCCACCTCGAAAGCCACCTATTCCGATCACGGCTTATTCGTGGGTAGGTACGAAACGGTCCTTCTGCATTACTATCTGACCGGCGTTGCGTATCCAGGAGCGAAGGGCGTCGAACAGCTAACCGCCACCATTCGTCATTTAGCCACGCCCTGGCTTGCAAAGATCTGGCACGCGATCGCTCAGAAATACGACGAAACCATCGCCGAGCGCCTCACTGACACTTACGGTCGAGCATTTCCCGAGGCTTGGGTACGCCGAACCCCGGTAGACCGCGCACTCCGCGACATCGAATTGCTGGAGTCCCTGTCTGGCGCAAAAAACCTCGTGGCCGATCTCTACGCCGCCAAAGACGGCGTC
>SYKL01000004.1 GCA_005797785.1 Pseudomonadota bacterium
CGGCTGCGGCGGCGATCGCGATCCCGGGAAACGGCCTCGAATGGGGGCTGCGGCCGCAAGGCTCGCCGATCATGTGGTGGTGACCACGGACAATCCGCGTTCGGAGCCGCCTCTACAAATCATAGATGCGATTCTATCAGGTGTCGCTGGTTCAGTGTCGCTCGCCGAAGAAGACCGCGAACGCGCGATTCGGTGGACCCTGGCTCAGGCATCCCCCGGCGATACCGTCCTGATCGCCGGAAAAGGTCATGAGACCTATCAAGAAATCCAAGGGGTGAAGTACCCCTTCGACGATCGCGTGGTAGCTCGTGCGGCCATGGAGGAACGATGAATTGGACCGGACGCCAGATCGCCGCGGCGACGGGTGGAACTTGCGCCTCGGAAGGCGACGGGCCGATCGTGACCGACTCTCGTACCCTTTCGCCAGGCGCTTGGTTCTTGGCGCTGGTGGGACCCACCTTTGACGGTCACCGATTTTTGGCGCAGGTCGCGGAGAAGGGGGCGGCGGGCGTGGTGGTGTCGGTTCCTCCTACGGAATGGAATCGAGGCTTGGTGGTGGTGCCGGACACCAACGTCGCGCTGCGGGATCTTGGAATTGCGGCGCGCGATCGCCTATCGGGCGTGGTCGTGGGTCTTACCGGAAGTGCCGGAAAGACCACTTCGCGCGCACTCATTTCGTTGGCGGTGGGCGCCAAAGGGCAGGTTCACCAGACAACGGGCAACCTGAACAACCAGATTGGCGTTCCTCTGACGCTTTTGGCCGCTCCCGAGGATGCCGCGGTGTGCGTGGTGGAGCTGGGCACATCGCTTCCCGGTGAAATAGCGATTTTGTCCGAGATTGCACGTCCCAATATCCGACTGATTGTGAACATCGGTGCTGCACATTTGGAAGAGTTGGGCGGTTTGGAGGGGGTGGCCCGTGAAAAGGGCGCCTTGTTCGATTCCGCGCGGCCGGAAGATGTGATCGCATTGAACATCGACGATCCGCATCTGGCGGTTCGGGAAACGGATCTTCGAGCGCGCGGCCTTCGGGTGATTTCGTATGGGGTGACGCCCGAGGCGGAGATTCGGTTGCTTGAAGCGACATTGGACGCGTCTAACCTCTCAACGCGGGCGAGTTTCGGTACTCCGGAGGGCATCGTTTCGACGGTGCTTCCAATTCCGGGCGTTCATATTGCACACAACGCTGCAGGTGCTCTCGCCGTTGCTCACGCTCTGGGTCTTCCTTTGAAAGACGCTGCCCATCGAATGTCGGCGTATGAGCCCGTGGGCATGCGTATGCGGTCGGAGCCGATTCCCGGTGGCGCTTTGGCACTCAACGACGCCTACAATGCGAATCCCACCTCTATGGTGGCTTCGTTGGGGGTTTTGGCAGAGTTGGGAGGGCGTCGGGTGGCGGTCCTCGGGGATATGTTGGAGCTTGGCCGGGACGAAGCCCAGTGGCACGCAGATGTCGCGCGCCGAGCGGGCGAATTGGCGCTTGACCTGGTCGTGTTGGTCGGACCTCGCATGTCGAAAGCAGGCGCCGCCTGTATCGGCGCTCGGGAATTGTGGTTGGAGCCGGACCTTGAGCCGGTGGCGGAAAAATTGCGTGCATGGCTGAGAGCTGGCGACCGCGTGCTGTTCAAAGGCAGCCGCGGAGCGCGAGTGGAACGGATCTTGCTTTCGCTTCAGGGCAGCAACGCTGCGGAGACCCACTGATGTTGTACCACCTCCTCACACCATTGGCCGATACTCTCCCTGGCGCCAATGTTTTTAAATACATCTCCTTCCGCACGGCATGGGGGATCATTACCGCCTTGGTGGTGACCTATGCAATCTTTCCGTGGTTTATTGAGCGGATGAAAAAAATGCGGATGGAACAGATTATCCGCGAAGATGGTCCCGATAGTCATCGACTGAATAAGTTGGGGACTCCCACCATGGGTGGGGTGTGCATTCTCGCTGGGGTGACGATTTCGACGCTTTTGTGGTGCCGTCTCGACAATCCATACGTCTGGATGACGTTGGTGGTCTTGGTCGGCTACGGTGGGATTGGCTTTTGGGACGATTGGAAGAAAGTAATTGAGCGTTCGCCTGATGGTTTGCATGGTCGCTACAAATTGTTATTGCAGCTTCTCATCGGTGGTGCGGTACTCGGGTACGGACACTATTCCGGAATTGTTGAGCCGGTACTTCCGCTTCCGTTCTTCAAGCACGCGGTGATCGACTTCCGGGAGCTCTGGGTAGGGGCACCCGACATTCTCGGTTGGTTATACCCTGCGTTTGGAGTGTTTATCCTGATCGGCGCCAGCAATGGCGTCAACATGACGGACGGTCTCGACGGATTAGCCATCGGCCCTGTGATGACGTCGGCAGCCACCTATGCTGTGCTTGCATATGTTTCCGGGAACGTGAAGTATGCAGGTTACTTGGATTTGCATTTTGTGAGTGGGGCCGGTGAGTTGTCGGTGGTCGCCCTGGCGCTGGTTGGCGCTGGCCTCGGATTTCTATGGTACAATGCCTATCCTGCTCAGATCTTCATGGGTGATGTCGGCTCGCTGTCCCTCGGCGGTATTCTCGGAATTGTGGCCATCCTGACAAAACACGAGCTTTTGTTGGCGTTGGTCGGTGGTATCTTTGTGCTGGAGTCCTTGTCGGTGATCATTCAGGTTGTGAGCTTTAAAACGACGGGAAAGCGCGTCTTTGCGATGGCGCCGATTCATCACCACTACGAGAAAAAGGGTTGGTCGGAGCCAAAAATCATCGTTCGGTTCTGGATCATCAGCATTGTGTTGGCGTTGGTTGCCCTCTCCACTCTGAAGTTGCGGTGATCCATGGAGCTTAAAGACCGAAAGGTGGTGGTCTTTGGGATGGCGGCTTCCGGACGCGCTGCGGCGCGGCTGGCGGTGGAGCGCGGTGCGCAGGTGGTGGGTGTGGACCAAAAACTAGATGTCGCGCCGATTTCGGGTGTGATGTTGGAGTTGGGTCCTTCCAAGCTTTCCACGTTTGAGAGCGCCGATTTGGTGGTCGTTTCGCCAGGGGTGCCGGCTACCGCTGCGGAGTTGCAGGCCGCGGTGGCCGCCGGTGTGCCGGTGATAGGCGAACTGTCGTTTGCTGCGTCCTTTTTGAAGTTGGACACGGTTGCAATTTCCGGAACCAATGGCAAGTCGACGGTGACGTGGTTCACCGGACAACTGCTTCAGGCTTGCGGTCGAAAGCCATTTGTGGGCGGGAACTTTGGGCGTCCGTTGTCGGAGGCGGCGTTCGCGGAAAACGCTGACGCCTTTGATTGCGCCGTTGTCGAGGTCAGCAGTTACCAGATGGAGTGGCGCAATGGGAGCTTTCAACCTCGTGCCGCGGCGATCATCAATCTAACGCCCGACCACCTTGCGCGGCACGGAGACATGGATCAGTATGGTGCGATGAAGTGCCGGTTGTTTGAGAACATGGGCCCGACCGACTTGGCCTTTGTGCCGCCTCAAGACGAGCGTCTGGTGCGCCTCTCCCAAGGGATTGGTCGTGGACAACGGGCGTGGATTGGGCGTCTTCCTGGGGTGGAACGAAAAGGGGACGCGATCGCTCTGCGGTGGACGGGCGTGGAAGCTGACTTTGATCTGTCGAAATTCGATGTCCCCGGCGAACACAACCGCGACAACGCCGCTTTGGCGGCGGCGCTCACGTCGGCGTTGGGTGGGTCAGGTACCGGAATTCAGCAGGGATTAGCGGGATTGCGCGCGTTACCGCACCGAATGGAAGTGGTCCATCAAGGCGCCGGGATCACTTGGATCAACGATTCCAAGGCGACCAATGTGGCCGCAACCCAGGTTGGAATTCGCGGTTTGCATTCGTCCGGAGTGCTACTGTTGGGCGGGCAAGCCAAAGGGGACGCCTTTTCGGAGCTGGTGCCGTTTCTGAAGCCTTGGCGGGTGATCACCTTTGGTGGGTCTGGCCCGCAAATTGCAGAGGAGCTTGAGGCTGCGGGCGCTGCGGTCACCCGGGCGGGCTCAATGAAGGAAGCGGTCGAAAAAGCAAGACAATTGGCGAGAGCGGGCGAGGTGGTTCTGTTGAGCCCGGGCTGCGCCAGTTTTGACGAATTCAAGAACTTTGAGCATCGTGGGCAGGTATTTCGTGAACTTGCACAGGGGAGTCCGGCATGAGCGCTGTCGCTGAAGTAAGTGTGCAACCGGCGCCACGAAAGGCGGGGGAAGGCCACTTTGATTGGTGGTTGCTGGGTGGCGCGGCGGGCTTGCTGGCGCTTGGCCTATTGGCGATGCTGTCCGCGAGTTCTGCCGTTGCGGACGCGGATTATGGCAATCCGCTTCACTTTGTCACCCGCCAATTGGTAGGCGTCGGTATGGGTGTGGTTGCAGGCACCATCGTGTGCTTTATGCCATGGCGCGTGCTGAAGTCGGTCGTGCCTCTTGGCTACTGGGGCACCATTGTGCTGTTGGTACTCGTGTTTACCCCGTTGGGTCACGGCGCCAAAGGGGCGCACCGTTGGGTGGACGTGGGCATGATCAACATGCAGCCGTCTGAGTATGCAAAGGTCGCTCTGATCCTCATGTTGGCGAGGTTTCTGCACAACAATGAAGGGCGGCTGGGGGATTTCATGGGGGTTGTGCTCCCTGCCTTTGGAATTGCGGCCCCGGTATTGGGGTTGGTGCTTTTCGAGCCGGATTTTGGAAGTACGGTGCTTCTAGCCGGCATTACCATGCTGATGCTCTTCCTTGCGGGCATGTCGTTGCGTTGGTTTGGATTCCTGGGTTTGTTGGGTGTCCCTTTGATGGCTGGAATTGCGCTGTTGGAGCCGTACCGCGTGAGGCGCTTGGTGTCCTTCTTGGACCCGTTTGTGGATCCGGAGGGGAGCGGGTACCAGGTGATTCAGGCGTGGATTGCGCTGGCCACCGGCGGACTTTGGGGCAATGGGCTTGGCACGGGAGTGGCGCAGCGGGGATTTCTACCGGAAGCACATACCGATTTTATTTCGGCGGTTCTCGGTGAAGAGCTCGGTGCGATCGGCTGGATTGGCATGATCGGATTGTTCGTGTTGGTGATTTGGCGCGGTGCGCACATCGCCACTCGGGCTCCGGACCTGTTTGGAAATCTCGCTGCGATGGGAGCAACCACGTTGTTGGGCTGGCAGGCGATCATCAATCTCGGAGTGGTGGTCGGGTGGCTTCCAGCGAAAGGGCTCGTTCTTCCGTTTATGTCGTATGGTGCTTCGGCCATTGTCGTGCACGTGTTGTGCATCGGGCTGTTGCTTCGCATTGGAATGGAGGGGCAAGTGGTTCAAGATGCCCCGGCTACAGCAGGGGCAAAACGATGATGTTCCGCGGGAAATTTCGAACGATTCATTTTGTAGGTATCGGTGGTATCGGCATGAGCGGCATCGCGGAAGTGCTGCTTACTCTGGGGTTTACGGTTACTGGCTCGGACCTAAAAGACAGCGCCTCAGTGCTTCGGCTTCGCGCGGCGGGCGCAACGGTGCATATCGGCCATCGCGCCGAGAACATTGGCCAGGCGGACGTGGTGGTGCGCAGCACCGCCGTTCACGACGACAATCCCGAAATCGCTGAATCGTTGCGTCGGGTGATTCCCGTTATCCACCGCGCAGAGATGCTCGCAGAATTAATGAGGTTGAAGTATGGGATTGCCGTCGGTGGTTCGCATGGAAAAACCACGACCACCTCGATGCTCGCCACCTGCCTCGCGGGGGCGGGGCTCGACCCCACGGTGGTGATCGGCGGTCGCCTCGACAGTCTTGGCGGTTCAAATGCACGTTTGGGGGCAGGGGACTACCTGGTCGCCGAGGCGGACGAGTCCGATGGGAGCTTTTTGTTGTACTCCCCGACGGTTGCATTGATCACCAACATCGACCCCGAGCACATGGAACATTTCCACACGGTGGAAAAACTCGAGGATGCATTTATCGAGTTTGCAAACCGGGTTCCGTTTTACGGATATTCGGTGTTGTGTCAGGACCATCATGCTGTGCAACGAATTATTCCCAAGATTCGTCGACGGTTTGTAACGTACGGCTTCTCGCGCGCGGCTCAATATCGAGGATCGTCGGTAGAAAGAAACGGCCTGCGGACGTCGTTCAAAGTGCATCGAGGAGACGACCTTCTGGGCGATGTGTCATTAGGGATGCCCGGATTGCATAATGTAAGCAATGCGGTGGGTGCGATCGCCGCCTCCATGGAGCTGGGGGTTTCCTTTGAGGTGTTGCAGAGCGCGCTCAACGGATTTTCAGGTGTGCAACGGCGTTTTACGGTACGGGCGGACCTGAACGGCATTCTGATCGTGGACGACTACGGGCATCACCCGGCGGAAATTGAGGCTACCCTGGCTGCCGCGGAGGGAGGATTTCCAGAACGGCGAGTGATCGCCGTGTTCCAGCCGCATCGGTACTCCCGCGTGCAGAATCTTTGGGACGACTTTCTGACCGCGTTTCAACGAGCGGACAAGGTGCTGGTGTGCCCAGTCTATTCCGCGGGAGAAACCCCGATCGAAGGAGTGGATCACCGAGCACTGGCGGCCGGAATGAGGGAGAGGGGGCATCGGGGCGCTGAGGCTGTGGAGAACTTGGATGCCGCGACCCAATGGCTTGGAAAAGAAGTTCGCGAAGGGGACATCGTGATCGCGTTGGGGGCAGGGGATGTCAGTCGGGTGTGCGATGACCTCGCCGGCGTGCTGCGGGGCCGCCCGTGAACGAACCCACCATTCGCAGAAATGAACCTCTATCCAAGCATACCGCCTGGCGTACGGGGGGTAGGTGCGACTTGTGGATGGTTGCTCACGACGAACAGCAGTTGCAAGCAGCGTTTGCTCGGTGCCGCGAAGAGGAGTTGGCGTGGACGATCGTTGGCGCCGGCACTCGAATTGTTGCGCGCGATGGAGGATTTTCCGGAGCAATCATTCGATTGGGCACCGGATTCTCCCAGTTTTCGCACAAGGAAGAACGTTGGACGGCTGGCGCTGGGGTCCCGATTCCTGCGCTGGCGATGTCGGCGGCGTGGGCAGGATTTTCGGGTTTGGAGGAGCTTCTACCGACACCCGGCTCCGTGGGGGCTGCGCTGATGCTCGACCCCGGTCCGGGGGGCGGGTTTGCGGAGATCGTCCAGAGCATTACCTACCTTCATCGTGGGAAAGAACGGACGTCTGGATTTGCGGAGTTTAAGGCATCCGGGAGCAAGGCCGTGGTATTGTCGGCGGTGTTTGGTTTGAAACCCGATCGGCCGGAGGAGGTGGTTCGCCGGAGCGTGGCCCGCTTGGCGAGCGGAGGGCGAGCGGTCCCGCCGTCCTGTTGGTTGGTTCCGCCAAAACGAGCCGTTCTACGTGAAATTTTAGAGCGCGCTGGTTTGTCCGACGTACGCCTTCGCGAGGTGGTGATTCCCGCGTCTGCTCCGGAGATGTTGGTCAATCTGGGCGGGGGAACCGCAAAAGACCTTGCACTGCTCCACCAATCGGCGATCGAACGGACCCGCCGAGAACTCGGAGTAGAGCTTCAATCAAAGATTTCATGGATCGGGAGGGCGTGATGGACAAAGCGAAAGTTCGGGTGGGCGTGTTGATGGGCGGGCTGTCCGCCGAACGAGAGATCTCGCTAAAAACGGGTGCTGGCGTTTTGGGCGCATTGCAGGAACGCGGATGGAATGCCGTGGGAATCGATGTCGATCGCTCTCTTCCACAGCGGCTGATCGCTGAAAAGGTGGATGTGGTTTGGATTGCATTGCATGGTCGATTTGGCGAAGACGGATGTGTGCAAGGCCTGCTGGAGGTGATGGGGATCCCCTACACCGGTTCGGGGGTTCGGGCTTCGGCCGTCGCGATGGATAAAGTTTCGACCAAGCGGGCTTTGGCGGAGTTTCCCGAAGTGGTGATGGCGCGGGATTCGGTGTGGCGGGCCGGAAGCCCGCTTCCAGCGTTGAAGTTGCCGTTGGTGGTTAAGCCTGGAAATTGTGGCTCAACCATTGGAATCACCATTGTCCATCGCCAGGAAGAGCTCGCGCCAGCGTTGAACGCAGCGCTTGCTTTTGATGAAGAGGTATTGGTCGAAGAGTTCATTGAAGGCGACGAAATTACGGTCGCCGTGGTGGACGGTCGTGCGCTTCCTGTAGTGGGGATCGTGCCCGAATCGGGATTCTTTGACTTTGAAGCGAAATATACGAAAGGGAAGACGCGGTATGAGTGTCCGGCAAAGATTGCGGACGGTGCTTCAAAACACGCTCGAACCGCCGCGGAAAGAGCGTTTCAGGTATTAGGTTGCCTTGGGTTGGCGCGGGCGGACTTCATCATTCGACGATCGGACGGAATTCCGGTTTTCCTGGAGATCAATACCATTCCGGGTATGACTGCAACCAGCCTTTCCCCGATGGCGGCCGCGGTGGAAGGGATGAGCTATCCCGAGCTGGTGGAGCGGATCCTGCTGAGCGCCCACTGCATGAGCCCGGATGTGGAGGTTTAACGGGGATAACGACGGCCGGTTTTTTGTTTCAAAAATCCGGTCCGGCGGCCTTGAAGTTTTCCCTCCAGCTCTGTAGAAAGAGACACCCATCGGATCGATTCCCCATCGGTCCCTACGGCCTCCCCGGCCGCCCTCCTTCACCTTCCCTCCTCCGAAAATCCCCTTGACCTCCTCCTCCTTGGACATGGAGCTCCCTAGCTCCTCCGAAGATGCTCCTCAGCCTGAGTCGCGCCCTTTGGGTCGTAGCGTGCTCGTGCTGGCGGCGTTGGTTGTCCTTGGCGGGATCGTCTTGGCGCGCCCCGATCGGATGTGGTTGGAGCATGTGGAGTTTGTTGGCGCAGAACGCGCAACTCCGGCGGAGCTGCGGCACCTGTCGGACGTTCGAAATGGAACCACCTTTTGGGGGGTCGACACCGAGAACGCTGAACTCGGTGTAGAACGCCACCCTTGGGTGCGTTCGGCGACGGCGACCCGGCGATGGCCAGACACCCTGGTGATCCAGGTGGAAGAGCACACGCCTGTGGCGATGATGGAGCGCGACGGCCTGTTTTACGTCGATGTCGACGGCACGCCCTTCCTTCGGGCGCACACCAACGATGTGGACTACCCCGTGATTACGGGCATTACACAAGAGCTTGAGCACGCACATCCCGATCTGCCGCGTTTGGTCGTTCGAGATGCACTTTCGCTGCTTCAGGCTCTCGACGATCGGGGTATCGTTACCCGGGATCGCGTGTCGGAAATTGCGTTTTCATCAACGCGCGGTTTCACGGTACACGTGCGCGGCGGGTCGCGCATTATCTTTGGCCTTGAAGGCCAGGAAACCCAAATTGTGCGACTTGCTCGACTGATCGATGAGGGACTGGATACCTCGGCGCCGCTCCAGGTGGATTTGGCTCCGGCCTCCCTTGCGATCGTGCGTCCTCTCGATGCAGTCGGCGGCGAAGGTTGACCATTTCCTAGTTCCAAGCGGAGGTTGTTATGATTGAGCTCATTCCGGACGAGATTCCCACTGGGGCGCGGATCAAAGTTGTCGGCGTCGGTGGCGGCGGCGGCAATGCGATCAATACGATGATCTCGGCAGGCCTTACCGGTGTCGAATTCATTGCGATGAACACCGATGGTCAAGATCTGCGTCGCAGCTTGGCTCCTCGCCGTTTTCAGTTGGGTTCCCAACTGACCAAGGGCCTCGGCGCTGGCGCTCAACCCGAAGTGGGCCGCGAAGCGGCACTGGAAGACCGAGACAGAATCGGCGAACTGTTGATCGGCGCGGACATGGTGTTCGTCACGGCC
>SYKL01000041.1 GCA_005797785.1 Pseudomonadota bacterium
CATATCGCCACCTTCTACGGCGTGGACGTTCGTGGCCTTCCGACCCGCGATCCGCGCTGGTATCGCCGGTACCTTGAGCTGTTTGAGTCGGTCGACCGAGTACTTTGCGAAGGCCCGTTTATGGCAGCGGCGGTGGCAGAGTTGGGTTGTCCCCCTGAGAAAATCACCGTCAAACCTTTAGGATTGGACGTTGCCGCGTTCGAATACCGGCCGCGGCAATGGCGTTCGGGGCAGCCGCTTCGGGTGTTGATGGCAGGTTCCTTTCGTGAAAAGAAGGGTTTCCCGGACGCGATCGAGGCCTTGGGCCGCCTGAAACGGCTGCGTCCGAAGCTGAACCTCCAGGTGACGATCCTCGGGGATGCGACGCCAGACGCAGCTTCACAGGCAGAAAAAACACGGATATTGGGTGCGTTGGAGGCGTGGAAGATCGAAGCGAATCTGCTGGGGTATCGCCCACATTCCGACTTGATGGCGGCGTATGGCGAGCACGACCTCTTTCTGTCACCCAGTCGTACCGCGTCCGACGGAGATACAGAGGGGGGAGCTCCCGTTTCCATCATTGAGGCGGCGGCGGTCGGTATGGCGATCGGCAGCACCACCCATGCAGATATCCCCTTTGTTCTACCGAAAGCGATGAAACCTCTGTTGGCGCCGGAGGGGGATGCGGCAGCGTTGGCGCAGCGGCTGGATGTGTTGCTTGACACCGAGTGGGCGCCGCTGCTGGATGCCCAACGAAAACGCGTTGAACAAGAGTTTTCGGGGGAGATTCTGGCGACCCGGTTGGCGGGGATCTATCGCGAGGTGGGTTCACCGAAATAGTCAATCGGGTTGACTATGGGTCACTGGACGAGCGTTCGGCTCGGTGGTGCGCTTCGATTTCCGGGGTTTTCGCGGTTGTTTTGTTGAAGCGCTTGAAGCTCGCTCGCCAGCTCTGTCGTGATCCCCGCCCTGAGCAAACCCGCCGGATCGTCCCAACGAACGCCACGAAAGGGTGCCGCTCCCGTAGGGGTGGTTCCTGTGACGCAGGTAGCGTCGCCAAAGGCCGGGTCGGAGTTGTAGAAGTAAGGGGAGCCATCGCCTCGCCGGCCGACGGTCACGAAGTGATTGAGCCCCGGTGACTCTCCTCGGCCTCGAATCTGGCGTACGACCGATCGCCCGGGGCCCAATTCCAGGAGCGTTGCCAATAGGTCGCTTCCCATTTCCCCCGTGGCGCCTGTCACGGGCTGGGGCGCCGCGAGAGGGGTGGTGTGCAATCCACCGCTCTGTGCGAGACTTGCCACCCCTACGTCCGACATCCCCGTGTTGGATTGGGTTGCGCCGTTGTGGGCCTGCGGGTCTAGAAGTCGACCGATACGGTACAGCAACACCTGTGCTTGGTTCAGCTCGGCAAACCTGAGTGGCGGTTGGGGGGCCGGCAAGGCCACCCGATCGGCGATCGCTCGAAGCTCGGTTCGCGCGGCGACTCGGTCAGGTGGTTCTTGCCCGCCCCCGCGGTCCGAGACCTGCCGGAGAAATGCTGCGGTGGCTTCACGACCCTGCATGATTCGGCCGGCAAGTAGCGCGGCGGCTCCACAGTCGTTGTCTTCATCCGTTCGGGCGGAACTTTGGGGCTGTGCGCTGCGCTGGGTGAGGTGCCCGAGAATTTCAACGCCCGGATTGGTCCACGCTTGCGGAGTGATTTCGCCGCCGGAACTTTGAAGCACCGCGTTTTCATTGGTGTTTTCTCCCACTCTCGCCCCTACCCCTCCGGTGGTGGGCAAAAGCGAGCTGTGTTCCGGCGCTGGCGAGGGTAGGTTCGCCTGCGTCGCGGCGTTACCCGCGCCACCGTTGCCCGCGGAAACACTGGTTCGTCCGTGGCGAGGCGGCGCGGAACTCTGGGCGGGGGTCTGTTGTCCGATTCCCATGGGCTACCCACTTGATGATGTCAGTATGCATCGCCAGCGAGCGTTGAACGCGAAAATGTCGTCACGAGGCGCTCAGCGGCCTGCCTGGGCTGCGTCACGCGGATCGGGGGGATGCACACTGGCGGTCTGTGCAAGGCGCTAGGGTGCCCGACGCAGAAACCCTTCAACCTCTCGGTTGAACGCCTTCCATTTTTCGATGTTGGGGGCGTGCCGTGTTTTGGGCAAGGACACAAATCGGGCGTGCGGTCCGATCGCCGTGGTCAGGCGCCGACCGACATCCACAGGGAACAACGCATCATTTTCACCCCAGATCACCAACGTCTGTGAGCGGATTTCCCAGAGTTCGGGCGGTTGCACCGTCTGAAGTTCTGCGAGCAACTTCCGCTTCTCATCGACCTGCTGAGTGAACATGGTCTGATAGACGTCCTTCAACAGAAAAGGTGGCGTCATCGGGGGCTTTTCGTATGCAAGCTCAAGCAGGGTGCGAACCCCGGTGTAGTCCCTCGGGATGACGATGTCTGCGGCGTCGCCAGCACCGAAACGGGCCAGTGATTCTTCCAGGTCGGAGGGGGTGAACACCGGACCGGGGCTGTCGACGATCACCAGTCGATCGACCTGCTCCGGATGGAGGAATGCAAGGTAGAACGCTACAAATCCACCATAGGAGATGCCGGCCACATCGGCGCGTTCGATGCCTTCGTACGCCATGACCCCGCGAACCGCGTCCAACTGAAGTTCAAGGCCGAAATCGTCGCGGGTGCTGTGGCTCCCCCCAAACCAGACCATGTCGGGAACCACGAGTCGGTGATTTTTGGCGAGAGCCAGCTGGTTCATCCACGACCATTTGGCGTCGCCACCAAAGCCGTGCAGGAGCACCAGTGGCTCGCCTTCGCCGCCAACCCAGTAACGAACGTTGGTATCACCGACTTGAACGTCGCGTTGCTCGAGGCCCGCGCGCCCATACGCCCGGTCGAGGCGTTTGCTTTGGAAGGTCGCGAGGCTGCACCCCGACAGCAGCAACGCCAGCCAAGCCATTCGCACGTTGTCCCCTCCAGTTGTCCTGCCCTCATCGCACGGCGAACGGCTTTGTGCCAGAATCGGGGGGGAGTTTCGATGGACGTCCTGTTTCTGTCGCCCGCGTATCCGTTGGAAATGCAGCAGTTCAGCCGCGGTTTGGCCGAGGTTGGCGCCCGTGTATTTGGGGTTGGAGATTCGGATCCCCGTGGGATGCCTTCGCCGTTGAAGTCGTATTTGGCGGACTATTTGCAGGTGCCGTCGATCCTGGATGAGGAAGATGTGTTTCGGCGCGTGATGTCGTGGGGAAGGCGTTTCGATCGGATCGAAGCCAATTGGGAGCCAGTCACGCTCTTGGCGGCGCGACTGCGGGAAGCGATGGGTATTCCTGGCATGTCTGTGGACACGGTTGTCGGTTTTCGCGACAAAGTGGTGATGCGCGATCGGGTCGCGGCGGCCGGATTGCGGATCCCGCGCACGGTGCGGGTTGCCAGCCGAGAACAGGCGTGGAAAGCCTCGGAAGAAGTAGGGTTTCCTCTGATTTTGAAGCCAGTCGACGGAGCTGGAAGCGCAGATACGTGGAAAGTCTCGTCCAAAGAGGACTTGGACGGAATCCTCGCGCGGTTGGGGCATCGTGCGGAGGCCTCCTGCGAAGAGTTCATTGAAGGCACGGAATACACCTACGAGACTATCTGCGTGAACGGGCGACCGGCGTACGAGAGTGTATGTGTATATGCACCTAATGCACTGGATGCGCGTAAAAACGAGTGGATCAGCCCGATCATTCAGAGCATTCGCGATTTGGACGATCCACGGGTCCGGGATGGAATTGCGCTCGGTCGTTCGGTGTTGTCGGCGCTGGGGATGGGGACGGGCTTCACCCACATGGAGTGGTTTCGAACACCTAAGGGCGAGGCGGTGTTTGGCGAGATCGCCTGCCGCGCTCCCGGCGCCTGCATGGTCGATCTGATGAATTATACGGGAGATATCGACCTGTTTCGAGAGTGGGCGCGGGCGGTATGTTGGGGCGACGTTCGAGCGCCAGCGCGCCGCCCGTATAGCGCGGCGATCGTCTTTAAAAGAGCCCAGGGGAATGGTCGAATCTCCGACATTCGGGGTTTGCAGGCTTTCCGGCAACGGTTTGGCGGCCAGATTGCGAGGGAAGACTGGCTTCCCATTGGCTCACCGCGCCGGGATTGGCATCAAACCTTTCTTTCGGATGGACACGTGGTGGTGCGCCATCCGGACGAAAGGGTCACCCGTCAGATTGCGGAAATTGCGGCCGCCGAGCTGTGCGTTCTCGCGCACGGCTAGCTGCGCTTTTCAGAGGCCATGATCGCGTTGTCGCTCGCTCCAGTCCTTGTGTCTTAGCGACCGAATAGGTTGATGAAGCCGGGGGAGGCGGGGAGTTCTTTGCGGTCCAAGATCCGACTTTGTCGAGA
>SYKL01000352.1 GCA_005797785.1 Pseudomonadota bacterium
CGCGCTGGCGCAAATTGGCGTGGTGTATGGTTTGCAAGGGCGTTATCCGTTGGCGCTGGATCGCCTGCAGGAAGCGGTGGGGTTGGTGGGGGGCACCAGTTTCCGCGTGAATGAGCTTTCCTACCGGATCGAGGCGGGTCGGGTTGCAGTGCGGCTCGGCGATTTTGAGCAAGCGAAAGCGCAGCTTGCAGCGGTAAGGGAGGTATCCAGAGGCTTGGAGGATCCCTTGGGGATCGCGCGCGCGGGCGAGTTGGAAGGGCTGTTGCTTGCATCTACGGGGGATTTGGACGGCGCGGTTGCTGCATTTTCGGGGGCAAAAACGGCGTTTGAAGGTCGAGGTTATTGGGCGGAAGCCGCACGCATTGCCACCGCTTTGGTGGAGGTTCGCGCCGGGACGGCCGGGGTAGATTCGGCCAAAAGTGATGCTCAGGAGCTGTTTCGAAAATCCGGCGATCCGGTGGGGCCGGCGCACGTGGCGTTTTCCGAGGGATTGGGTCTTTGGCGAATGAAGCAGAGTGAGCCGGCATTGAAGGCGTTCGCGGAGGCTACCCGCTTGGGAGAGTCGGTGGGGACCGACCGCGGCCGGCAGGTGGCGCGCGTTGCGAAAGAGAATGCCGCTTTGTTGCTGCGCGCCATGGGGCGCACCGAGGAGGCCATCGCGCGAGGGGGAGGTTTGGAGGCCGCGGTTGCCGATGCAGACGCCTTCCAAAAGTACGGCGAAAGTTACGAAAAAGGTCGGGCGTTGTTTGACGCGCGGCGGTTTGAAGAAGCCGAACAGCAGTTTGCAGAGGCGGAAAAAGGCTTTTCGGCGCTCAAAGAAGTTGCATATGCTCGGCGGGCGGCCGTCGCTGGCGGTTGGGCGAGGTACAATGAGGCGATTGGCGCGCCAGGTCCTGACGCTTTTCGGACCTGGATGGCGCTCGCGGAGCAAGGGCGGGGTTGGGAGGAGCCCGATCTGGCCATCCGGGCGCAAGCGGCAGCCGCCTTAAAGGCGTCCGAGTTGAATTTGAAGGAGGCTTTGGGCTTACTTCGAAAGTCGGCCCCAGAAGTCGAGCGCATGGGTTTTCAATCGTTGGCGGTACAGACGTGGGCCGAGCTCGCCATCAAAGAGACGGCCTTGGATGACCGAGTGATCGCCGCCCGACGCTCATTTTCGTTGGGCAATGGCGATGCCACCGGAGTGTACGCCATGTATTCGGCGGCGGTGGACGCCTACAATGCCGGAGAAAATGCGTTGGCGCTGTCTTTGGTGGAGCAGGCACTGCCCAATGCAGGCGATCTCGGGGATGAATTGATTGCCGTTCGCGATGCGGCCACCGCTGCGGTACCTTAGTTTTTTGAGGAGGGGTCTTGCCGATCGCGTTCGCGTGCGCATCCAGAGGGATCGGGTGATGCATGGCGATCCGAGTACGTAAACTCGCCAAAGAATTGAATAGCGACCCTTGGGTCGTGTTGGGGTTGCTCCACGCCATCGGGTTTGGGCGGTTTCGCCTGCCGGATGACATGTTGTCGGACGCGGTGGTGGACGCCGTGAAGCGCGCCGCGCGCGACGGGGTGAAGCCCCTTCCGGTAGAACGGCCGGAGAAGCCGGAGATTCCCGCGGCGGTTTCCCAGGAGCGTCCGGCCGATCTGATGTCCAAATTGGTCCCAGGGGTGGTGCCTCGAGGCAAGCCTCAAGTAGGGAAAAAGCCCGCCTTGGCGATGGTGAAGCCGGTTGACGTTGCCCCCACGGAGAGCGCGGCGTTGCTTCCTGCGGATCCCGACCGCGCGGAAGTGGAGCAGCTTCGCACCCAAGTGCGTCAGTTGGAAGACCAGTTGGCGGAGGTTCGCCGAGAGTTGTCCACCACCCGGGCCGCGTTGGAGCATGCGCAATCAACGCCGGTGGAAGCGCCCGCCTTGCCGGAGCCGGCCTCCGACGGTGTGGGGTGGGGGACGCCGATCGGGGATGTACTGCATCGGCGAGGATTGCGAGGGGTAGACGAGTTTGAGCGCGCGATCGGGGTGCTCGCCCAGCACCGGCTTTTGACCGATTGGGTGGGCCGGATGCGAGTGGAACCCGCGGAGCCGTTAGCGAAATGGCTTCGAGAACGCCTGATCTTAGCCGGCCAACCCGGCGAAGGCCCCGTCGTGGTGGTTTCACCGGATCGCGCCGACAGAGCGGATCCGGCCGACGTTCAGCGATGGGTATCCCGGTTAGGAGAGGTGTTTTTACTTCACGGACTGCGTCGGATCGTGATCGCAGGAGGCGGCCCTCTCGCTCAGCGCCAACTTCGAGCCATGGATCCGAGAATTGAAATCCGGTTTTTTCCGGACACTCTGCGGCGCCGGATCGACGCCGAGTCGGATGTGGCGCGTACGGATGTGGTGATTTTGTGGGGGGTGGAGACCGATTCTGAGGCGGATGCGGTGTATTCCACCTCCCGAGCGGCTGTGATTCGGGCACCGGCGGGCGATGTTGCCCTGCTTGTGGAAGCCGTCGAAAAGGCTCTTTCGGACGAGTTCTAGAAGAGTTTTCGGTGCCGGTGGTGCGGGCCCTTGACCAACGGACTGCACATCCTTACCATCGTGTTTGGGGTCCGGGCGTGGGCCTGGGAGGTTTTGGTGCCGCAGCGACCGAGGCAAGACGATCGCGGTAGAGCCCGCCCGAATGAGGTGAACATCCGCGCGCGCGCCGAGGAATTGGCTGCGCGAGGGATGCCCATTCAAATGGCCCTCGCCGTTGCCGGCGGAAAGCTGTCGTTGAACGATGCGCTTCAGAGCATGGCCCGTCGCGCCGAAGTCGATCGCCTGATGCAGAAGCATGATTTGTCGCGTGCTTTGGCGACTCAGGTGGCGTTGGGTCAGGCGAGCATCGATGCGGTCATGGCGCGGCGTCGGCTGCAAGAACACCGCGAAACCTACCGAACTCGCTCTGTTCTGGAGGAGGTGAGGGAGAGCGGTGCCCCGCTCACCCTGCTTTTGCACGGTCATCGGCGGGTGTCAGGAAAGGTTCTAGAGGTGGACTCGTACATGATCCGCTTCCAACCTCTCGCTCAAGGTGGCGAGGGCGAGCCCGAGGGCGATGTGGAGGAAATCCACAAGCTGCAGGTCAAGCTGGCTTTCTCGCCGGAGGGGTATAAACGGGTTCGAAAAGTGATGAAGCACGATAAAGTGCTGGAACAAACCCCGCTAAGTCCGATCCCGCGTCCACAAGACCGGTATACGTGTTCGGATCGTCGGCTGTTCCGTTATCTTGACGAAAAGGTAGAGATTCAGATCAC
>SYKL01000353.1 GCA_005797785.1 Pseudomonadota bacterium
CCCTATTTGGACATCGTTTGGCGCGTGAAACAGGAGTTCAAACGCCCGACGGCGGTGTACCAGGTGTCGGGCGAGTATGCGATGATCAAAGCCGCCGCGGCCAATGGATGGATCGACGAAAAGGCCATTGTGCTCGAGACCCTCACCGGGATCAAGCGCGCGGGAGCGGATGCGATCCTGACGTACTATGCCGCGGATGCCGCACGTTGGCTGCGCTGACGGCGCCGGACCAGCAAGCCTACAAGCGGTAAACCGATCCAGGAGCCCGCGATTCCGGGGGTGACGCAACCGCATGCGAGCGGGGGCTCTTCGTCCGTGTCGGCGGTATCGTCGCCCCCTCCGTTGTCGGAATCGTCGCCGACGGAAACGGAGTAACTCCAGGTTTGTCCTCCGTCTTCGAACGCGTCAATGGCGGTGACAACCAACCACGCTTCGTCTGCCTCTTCGATGCCGGTAATTTCCAGAGAACCTTGGTTTCCGTCAAACTCGAGCGGAATACGGGTGTGAGTGGATCCCTCGCGCGCGGCGATCACGGCGTGCCAGTTCGGACCGTTGTCTCCTTCGATACGAACGAAGGTTCCATCGGCGAAATCGTCGAGCTCCCAGAAGCCGGCGCCGTAGGTGTGGAGCTCCTGATCGGCATCGGGTCGGACTTCGTCGTCGCCCAGCTCCAAAGAGCCAGAAATGCGCTTGCTATGAAAGTCGGACTCCTCCCACCAGTCCAACACTTCATACATGGCGTCCCCATGTATGAAGTCGAAAGTGGCTGTTCTACCGGCCATTTCCGTGTATTCGCTTTCAATGCTGGTGCCGGCTTCCTCCGCGAGGAGTTCGTTGAGCACTTCCATGGGGTCGCCCTCATAAGGAGCCTCTTCCCAGGAACGTCGAATGATGTCGCGGTCCGTCACGTTCTCGGTAAGGTGACGAGGGAGGATGGACGCCCCATATTGGTGGTACCCTTCCAGGGTGCCGTCAGCGTATCGAAAGAAATTGACGGGCAACGCGGGGAGCATGGCCCAGCCTGGGTAAAATACGGAGTAAGCCGAGCTTTCCGGCGAAACCTCGCTTTCGGCCCACATGGCGGTCGCCTCCCAATACCATGCTCCCTGTCCGTAGTATTGGTAGGTTCCTGCCTCATCTTGGAGGGCATGGAAAAACTCATGGCCTGCAGTGTGCGCCGAGTTTTCATGGTCGCCGATGTCGTTGTTCATGACGATCATCGGGTAACCGTCGTCGTCCGTGTTGTACCAACCGCCATTTCCGCCGGCTGAGAGCGGGCCGCCGGTGTCCCCGATATACACATTAAATCTGTAGTTAGTGGTGCTGGAAGGCGGGGTATACCCCATCTGCTCCACTTCCCAAGCCCAGACGTTCTCGAAACCAACCCCGAGGGCCTCGACGTCATTGTCGTTGAATCCCTCGTAATCCTCCCACCAAATCACGAAGTGTTCGGTTTCATACGAACGGCTGTATCCATAAATGTCGCGGTTACCGAGATCGCCGTCGTTGCCCCAGGCGATCGGGGGCGGTTTTGGCCCGGCCACGGGGAGATTTCGCTGGCGTAGGTGTTGCTCGAAACACGCTTGGACGCCAAGGGACGAAGCCTCGCGTTGGAGACCGAACATCGCCCGTGTTCCGCAGCGCCCTGGTGTTTCTAGTGCTTGATCGAGCTCTTCGACCAGAGTCTCGCAGGGTCCGGCAAAGGCCGCACTCAAAAGCCAGATCATCGTTACCTCGCGCCGGCACGATACCCGATGCACGCGGGCATTGGTGTCGGAAATTCGTCTACGAAGGTAACCTGGGGGGGCGGGCCAAACCCTGCCCTTTTCCGTCCAGACGGTGCAGCAGGTCATCGACGATTTTGAGCGTTAACCCCCATAGACGGACGCCGTCGAAGTCGACACAAGGCAGCTGAATCGATTGACCCTGCCAGGGATAGGCCATCGCCCCACGTCCGACCCCGCTTTGCAAGTTGTGAATCGATTGGCGATGGAGGGACGCCACCTCGCGGTTCGGATGGAGCGAAGGTTGGAGGTCGACAAAGAACACGAACGGATGAACCGTCAATGGCAATACACCGGAGACGGGTGTAACCGGGTTCAACGAACCTAGAAGGTGGTGTTTCGAGAGGTCGAGCCCGATCTCCTCATAGGTTTCGCGAATCGCGGTGTGGAGGGGACTTTCGTCGGTTTCTTCAGCTCTACCGCCGGGAAAAGAGATGTGCCCCGACCAGCGATCGCCGAGGACCTCAGCGCGCCGCATGAACAACAATTCGCCGGCGGGTAGCAGAATGGCGGCGACGGAGGCACTTTGTCGTCGATCGAAGTGCTCGGGGGCCGCCACCGGGGAACAGACGCGGGCGATGGGGGTTGGATCGAACAGCATTCGTGAACTGTATCGTTTTCAAAGGGGCGTGCGGTGGTGGTGGCGAACCCCTACCCGCGATAAGAAGCACGAAGGCGGGGGTTCGGTGAGCCAAGAAAAGGAGACCTCGAAGGTTCAGTGGTTCCTCGATGTGGTGTGGTCGTGGTTGCCTGCGATCATCGCCGTTTTGTTGATTCGCACCTTCGTTTTTGAGCCGTTCAAGATCCCGTCGGGGTCCATGATTCCCACCCTGTTGATCGGGGATCATGTGGTGGTCACCAAATTCAGCTACGGCATTTGGATTCCATTTACAGGCATTGAGGCGATCGATCTGGGCGATCCGCAGAGAGGCGACGTCATCGTGTTTCGCAATCCGCGGGACCCCGCCGTGACCTACATCAAGCGGGTGGTGGCGATTCCCGGAGACACCATCGAGGTTCGTAACAATCGGATCTGGTTGAATGATGTGGAACAAACCACGGAAGATCGTGAGAAGTATTCGGTGACGGAGAGCGATTGTGCCGCTCAGACCAATCGCCACTATCGGGAGAATTTGTCGGGCGTGGAGCACGACATTTTGACGAACGATGGCATGGGGGGCCCACTTGCGGATCACGCCCCATTCAAAGTGCCCGACGGTGCGGTATTTGTGATGGGGGACAACCGCGATAACTCAGAGGACAGCCGCGCCTGGGGCACCGTGAAGTTCGATATGATTCGAGGAAAGGCCCAGCGGATCTGGTTTTCTTGGGACGGGTGTACTGGCGGTATGGGAAGTGTGAGGGGGGATAGGTTTTTGCGCGGCCTCAACGAGCCCGCCCAGTAGTTCGCACTGCGTGGGAACGCCGATCCCTTCGTCGCTCATTCCGGTCCTTGTGTCTTAGCGACCGAATAGGTTGATGAAGCCGGGGGAGGCGGGGAGTTCTTTGCGGTCCAAGATCCGACTTTGTCGAGATCATGACCGAGCTTGAACCCCCGCCTCCCTTGGCCTTGCATCAGCTCGAA
>SYKL01000354.1 GCA_005797785.1 Pseudomonadota bacterium
AACCGTCATGCCTTGATCCAAGATCAGTTTTGTCGCCTCGTTTTTAAATTCTGGAGTGAACTTTCGTCGCGTCGTTGTGGCCATAGTGGCCTCCTGGGCGACTACCTAACCGAGTGGTCCGCGGAACCGGGGCAAGGTCATTCTGGTAGCTCTCCCCCGTGAGATAAAGTGTTCCCTCGTTGAAGATCCCTCCTCCGGACACGCTCGCGTGGTTGTTGTGGGTCTGGACGTACAGGTCGGCGCTCGAGCCGGTATCCACAAACAAGCCGCCCCCGCGCGCCGCTTGGTTTAGGGTCAGTGAGGCAGAGGCGGAGCTCCACACGCTGCCCGCTAAGTAGACCGCCCCGCCGTCCGCGGTCGCTACATTGGAGTCGTACCCGCCGGAACCGACCAGAGTCGCCGCCTCCAAATACGCTCCTCCACCGTATTGGGCGAGGTTGTCCGTTGCATAAATGTACGCAGTGACGAGCGTATCTTCCCCTGCATACACGCCGCCCCCGTACAGGGTCGCCGTGTTGTCGTGAACAGAGGGGTTGCCGGCGAGCGTGGCTCCATCGAGCAAGGCGATCGCCCCGCCGCGTTGGGCTTGGTTGAACGAGGATTCGGAGACCCCGTCGAGAACTCCGCCTTCGACGTACAATGCGCCCCCGTCCTGGGTCGCCTCGTTGTCCACAAACTCCCATGCGTTCAGCGTCAACGACGTTCCGGACGCGGCCAACCCGCCGCCATGGGTCGCGAGATTTCCTTCCGCCAACGCCCCGCCGGCACCGGTCACCGCCACGTCCGTTCCAAAGAACAGGGCCCCGCCCGCCTGCACCGCCAAGTTGTCGGTGAACGATGAAAGCACCGGGAAATGGAGCTCGGAACCTACGGCATACAGCGCACCGCCGTCCACATCAGCGGAATTCTGATCGAAGGTCAAGCCTGCCGCGGAAAGCGACACGCCATCGACGTAGACAGCCCCTCCCTTTCCGGAGGTTTCATTCTGCTCGAAGGTCGAATCGGTGAGAGAAATCCATGCGTCTGCCTCCGCAAACAGCGCCCCACCGATTTCGGTGGCGGTGTTTCCGGTGAACGCCAGATCGCCCCCGTGCAGCGTGCCGCCCGACAGCCGCAATGCCCCGCCGCGTTGGCCCACATTGTCTGTGAACCGGACGTTGGACAGCGTCAGATCGGCGTCTGCCGCATAGATCGCGGTGTCGGGATGATCGCTTACCCCCAGGTTGCGTAGGGTCAGGTCCGCGCCGTCGGACGCGACGATCGCCGCTCCCGCTGCGGTGCTATCGCTGAGGCTCACACCCGCGCCATGCTGCAGAAGGAGGCCATCGAGGACCACATCGGTGCCTTGCACCGCCACCACCGGCCCTTCGCTGACCCCGTCGAGCACCACCCCCGATCCCACCCCGACCACCGTTAGCTGGTCCAGATCTTCGAGGCGCACATAGTGGGTGCCCGTGCACATTTGCAGGGTGGCTGCCTCGTCCACGGTGTCCGCCCAAATTCCAGCGCCGGACAGGGATCCTTGAAACAGTGAGGTCACGTCCGTCCAGGTCGTTTCGCCGAGCACGGGATCGCGGGTCCACAGGGAGACAAGCCCGTCTTCGTCGGGGAATACATCGGTGCTGTCGCAATCGTTGACGGCGCCATCGCACATTTCCGGCGCTCCTGGGTACACCGACGCCATCGCATCATCGCAATCCTCCCCCAGCGGCGACAACTTCAGTCCGGTCTGCGGCTCACCGCCGAGCCATCCCCCCTCGCACCCATCGGCGGGCCAGAGCGGGTCCCCGAAGCCGTCCCAGTCCGCGTCCACGAAGAACGAGGTCCACTGCTGTGGATCGTCGTCCACCCCGCCGGAGCAGTCGTTGTCTTTGCCATCGCAGGTGTCGGTGCCGCCACCGAACACCTCATCGTCTTGATCGTCGCAATCGCCGGTGGTCGCGACCGCATTGGGCGGCGGATCGCAGGCGGAAATCGCCAGCCCAGCGCCCTGATCGTCGCCGTCGGCATCGAGATACCAGAGGGTGGTTCCGGACGCCAGTACCGAGGGGTCGTCGTCGTCGCTCGCGCCATCGCAGTCTTCGTCGCGATCCGCGGCATCGCACACTTCGGCTGCGCCCGGATGAATCGCCGCTTCGGCGTCATTGCAGTCGCCATGGGAGGTCACCGCGTCGGCTGAGGCGCAGGCGATCACCGAGGGAGCGCCGCCGTAGCCATCCTCATCGCCGTCGGCATACCACTGCACTTTGCCCGCAACGCCGGGATCCGCGTCGTCCGCCGTGCCGTTGCAATCCTCGTCGGTCTGTTCGGCGTCGCAGATTTCAGCAGCGTCGGGATGAATGTCCGCCCGTAGATCGTCGCAATCGGTGCCGATGGACACCTGTTCGACGCCCGCATCGCAGGCGGCCGTTGAGCCCAGCGGATCCCCAAAACCATCCCCATCGCGGTCGGTGAAAAACAGGGTTTTGGTTGGAACGGACGCGCTGGCATCCGCATTGTCCGCCAACCCATCGCAGTCTTCATCCCGGTTGTCGGCGTCGCAAAGCTCCTCGGCGTCCGGATGAACGTCGGGGCGATCGTCGTCGCAATCCCCGTCCACCAATACATCCGTGGGCTCGCTGGAAGCACACGCGAGATCCGACGTCGCGTCACCAAAACCGTCGCCGTCCTGGTCGGCGTACCACTGACGGAGTTCAGTCACCGACGCATCGTCGTCCTCGGATACCCCGTCGCAGTCTTCATCGACGCCGTCGATGTCGCAGCGTTCCTCGGCGGCGGGATTGACCTCGGCGTTGAGATCATCGCAGTCGTCCGCCATCTCCACGCGGTCTTCGGGCGGAGCACACGCGAGCACCGCATCGGATCCATCGCCGAATCCATCGCCGTCCACGTCTGCATAGTAGGAGGACTTGGAGGCGGAATCCGTGTTCGGATCGAGATCGCCCTCCGCCCCACTGCAATCCTCGTCCACGTGCAATTCGTCGCACACCTCGGTGGCGTCGGGGTTCACCGAGGGTTCGCCGTCATTGCAGTCGGGCACACCCGGAGCCACGTGTTCGGTGGGAGCGATGCAACCGGTCGCCGTGGCGCTTGGATCCCCAAAACCATCGCCATCGGCGTCGGACCACCACACGGTGTTTTCATGCAACGCCGGATCGCTATCGTTGCAGTCTTCGCAGGCGATGGTGCCGTCCCCATCGGCGTCTGCAAATGCGACCGAGCCATCGCAATTGCGATCGACAGAATCGCCGCAATCTTCTTCGGCGGTGGGATGGATCGTCGCATCCTCGTCGTTGCAGTCGCCAGCGACTTCGACCTGGCCTTCCGGGGCTTCGCAGGCGGTGGTCGATTGGCCCGCATCCCCATAGCCGTCGCCGTCCTCATCGGCGAAATAATCCTGACCATCCTCGGGATCCTCGTCGACGGATCCATCGCAATCGTTGTCGGTCCCGTCACACAACTCCACCGCGCCCGGGAAGATCTCGCCGTTGGCGTCATCGCAATCCACCGCCGCCGGAAAGTCATCCCCATCGTCGTCGGGGGAACCGCTCGGCTCAGGCTCTGGCTGAGCACCTGTACAAGCTGCCAAACTCGCGAGCATCAGCCACCAGACAGTTCGCACGGTGCCTCCGAGGGATCATTATGGCACAGCGGAGGGACAGCCCGATTGGCCTGCAATTGCAGCTTCTTTTTTTGGAGATCGAAGGTGCCGTCGTTGGAATGGTCTTCGTGCCGGCGGCAAACGACACGCCCGCCGGAGTTTCCGTATCCACCGCGAATACACTTCGTGCTCTTGGTTTTGCAAAGGGAGGCGGCCGCTAATGCGCTAGCACGCTCGGCGAGATGCACGCCGAAGGCCCCCGAACGGGGCGGTACCGGGACAGTTTGTGCTCGACCGTGGAACGGGGTGTGCTGTAATGGAGGAAGCAGCGCCTGAGTGCGGCCCGCGTGTGCCACTCGGCGGCCCCTTTCCTTTCAGACATGGAGTACAACATGCGCTATCGGTTTGGAGTTTGGCTTGGAGTGCCGATTGTGGCATTGCGCTCGGGGCCGGTCGACGACAGCAACACACTGCAACACCGGCCGCACCCTGACCTGCGGTACGAACTTTCCACCTCTTGCGGTGGTGCCCCGTGGAAACGTTCGTCGCCTTCTGGGAAACGCAACCACACTGGCTGAGCTCCTTCGGACCCTTGGACACGGTGCGCGGCCCCGGGCCGCAACCGGTTAGCCAAAACGCAGTTGATAGTGGTGAATTTGACGATGAACTGATCATCCAACGCTCCATCGGCGCCGGCGGGATGGGGAAGGTGGATCTTGCGGTTCAGACGTCGCTCGAGCGTTCGGTGGCGGTCAAACGCGCAGGGGTTTCCTCGCCGCTTGCCTTTCAAGCGTTGATCCGGGAGGCGCGGATCGTTGGGGCGCTCGAACATCCGAACATCGTTCCCGTTCACGGCCTCCGCTGGAACGCTGATGGCGAGCCGATGTTGGTGATGAAACGGATCGAAGGCGTGGAATGGAGCGAACGGCTCAGGGATCCCGCGACGGGGCGGCCCGCGCCGCAGATCGGTGACGCTTTGGTCGCCCATTTGGAGATCCTGCTCCAAGTCTGCAATGCCATCGAATTTGCCCACAGTCGCCGGGTGCTTCACCGGGACATCAAGCCGAACAATGTGATGGTGGGTGCGTTTGGCGAAGTGGTGGTGCTCGACTGGGGGATCGCTCTCCGCCTCGATGAGGCGCCGTCGACCGCGGCGGTGGGGACGCCTGCGTACATGGCTCCGGAGATGGTGCGGGGTTCGACGCCGTTGTCCGAGCGAACCGATGTGTACTTGCTGGGTGCGACGCTGCATGAGGTGATCACCGGTGAATGCCGGCACCGCGGCTCGTCCGTTCAAGACGTTTTGGAAGCGGCTTGGGAGTCGGCGCCCCCCACATTTCCGGCGTCCGTGCCTCAGCCGCTGGCGGCGATTGTGACGCGGGCGACCGCTGCGTTGCCCGAGGAACGTTATTCGTCGGTGGCGGAATTTCGGGTGGCGATTGCGGAGTTTCTGGAGCACCGGCTCTCGCTGGAAAGCACTCGTGCCACCTGGGCCCGGCTGGCGAGCCTCCCCGCCGCAAGCGAACGGCAACGCCATCGGGAATTGATCGAATGCCGGTTTGCGTTTGAACAGGCGTTGCGCGCGTACCCCGAAAACGCGGAGGCGCAGGCGGGGGCCGAGCAATGCCTCGACGAGTTGATCCAGCTTGAGCTCGATCGCCGGAATGTGGAGGCCGCTCAAGAGCTGATCGACGAGCACCCACATGCTTCGCCGCGTACGCTTGCTCGCTTTGCCGAGGTGTGCTGCGAGATCGTCGACTTGCGCACCGCCGGGACCAAGTGGCAGCGGTTGCAAGCGAACTACAATCCCGAAGAGGGCCGAGCGGCGCGCCTGGTGCTGGTCTGGGGTCTCGGTCTGTATGTGGTGGTGGCGAGCCTGCTGTGGATGGCCGCCGAGCGCAGCGGCTGGATGGTCACCACCCCCGCGCGATCGGCGGGAATGGTGGGCGTGGGGGTGGTATTAGCGTTGGCCGGTGCGGTGTGGATGCGCCTACGTCGGACGAAGACCGCCCTTCACAAGACGTTTACGGAGGCGCTGGTCGTTTATGCGAGCTTTCTGTTTCTGAACCACCTGGTGGTGGGAGCCATCGGCGGCGCCGCGTTGTCGACGTTGTGGACGGTGGATCTCCTCCTGGCGTCATTTGCGTCGCTGGGGATGTCGTTCATCCTCCACCGCAATGCGCCTTGGATCCCTATGCTGTATGCCTTGGGAGCGATGGTTGCCGCGATGGTTCCGGCGATGGCGCTGCCGCTGTTCGTGAGCGGCTTTTTCATCGAGGTGCTGTCCACGTTGTGGCAGGGGGCTCGCCCGACGTTTTCCGAGCAGGGGTGGGTGATGCCGCCCTGGTAGGGCCTGTTGCAAGCTCTCAAACGACGTCGCAAAGGCGGACAGGGGGGCGTGCGCGTTCGCAAACGACGATCGCCGTGGGATGTTCGCCTCCGACCGCGATGGGCACCCTTGTTGCAGTTTGGATCAGCCGCCTGCCGCTGAAGCCCGCGGGGTTAGTTCCTTGGGAATGGTTTGGATTCGATCGGGGGTCTCGATGTGGCTACTGCAGGGGTTCATGTTTCAGGCGGCGGCAGGTCCCGCTGCGATCCTTGATTTGTGTGGCTCCTCGGCCTGTGGAACAGTGGATTCTGAGGTGGTCGCCGCCCTGGAGAATGCCGGGGCGGACTCGGTGGACGTGCTGTACGATGCGGAGGATCTCTCCGCGTACGACCTCGTCATTGTGAACACCCCCCACAGCATTTGGTCCAGCACATTGCAATCCGCCATCGTGGAATTCGGCAACTCGGGGCGGCCGTTGGTACTGCTCGGCGAACAAAACGACTATTTCGCCACCGCCAACCAACGGGTTCAGGCCGTGCTCGACGCTCTCAGCCTGTCCGATCGGATTCAGTTGGTGCCGGAGAAGAGCGGAAGCTCCGGATGCCTGGACGAGACGACCGATCTCAACTCCAGTCACCCGGTGATGGGAGGAGTGGAAAGCCTCGCTTACAATTGGCATGCCCCGCTCTCGGCTTCGGGCGATGGCGGAGAATGTGATGGTCGCGGGTGATTCGGCTTTTGCGGTGAACGCATGTGGCGATGACCACGCCGAAGATGGCTATGAACTGCTGCTTCGGAACCTGTGGAACCGGGAGTATGTGGTGGAATCCGAGTCGGAGGACACGGACGCCGAATCCTCCGATGGATCACCGGACGATGGATCGCCGGAGGGGGCGGACGGCCAGTCCGGATGCATGCACGGACCGGCCGTCTCGTGGATCGGGCTGGCGCTGCCGTTGGCGTGGCGCCGGCGGCGCGCGAAATAGCACGGGATCCTCGGTTACAGGGTGATCTCTTCGTGCTTTGGCGCATCCATGAATTCCTGCGGTCAGACGATCGGCAGTCCATGGCCCCTCGTCGCGTAGCATTCGGGGGACGGCTGAAGAGTGTGCGTTTATTTTAGGGAGTGTCGGCGGATCGCGAAACGATGAAAGACTTTGTCCAGTGCGTTCCGGTTCAGAATGGCGACCCGTCGCAAAGCGTCGCAGCCGCGCGGGGCGTGGATCGCTAGCGGATACGTTCGTCACTGCGTGTTTAGACCGTGCGCGTGAGGCGCCGGCGAATGTGGAGCTGACGATGTTTCGTGTTTCGATGGTTTGGTTGACCTTTCTTGTGGCGTGTGCCGATGTGCCCGACTCTGCGATCTACACCGCTTCACCAGCCTGCGAAGGGGTCGAACGCTCGGCTCTTTTCGACGCCGACGAACTCCAGGTTCGGGTGTTTTACGCCCCCGAGGGCGGTGCTGCCGATGGCGCACAGCTCTCCCACCAATCGCTTGTTCAGGGAGGATGGGACTCCGAAGGTTCGAAGTACTATCCACTTAGTTGCGCGATCCTCAACGACGGCGAGCTCGACTGCGTCCCCAGCGGGGACGTCTGCACCTACCGCGCGGGCGATGAGAGCTGTGAGGCGGCTGACGAGGCCTTGGATGGCGTGACAGGCATCACCGTGAGGGCGCCAGCCGTGGATGAGTTCGACCATACCATTCTGCTGGAGTTTGGTGAGTCCGCCTTTTGTTTCGGCGGCCTATACGAAGCCAAGTAGCGTTTGGCGTGTGGACGCTGCGGCGGGTCGCAGGTCGTCGCAGTCCGAGCCACGCCGATGCTGAGGCGCTTTTCCTTAGGCATTTAGCCGCCGCGGCCGAGTGCCGCATTGCCATCTATTCACAGTGAGATTGACATGAACGTGCGTATTTTGCTGCCTTTGATTTCGGGTGTTTCGGCGTGTGTTCCCTCCGTCACCCATGTGCACAACACCTACACTATGGGAGAGGAGGATTCGGATGTTGAAGCCGCCGATACCGCGGATTCGGATTCCGCGGGGGCCGGGAGCTATCCCGTGATGTCCCTTCCCCCCTGTGACACGGTGGTCGCCTTGAATGACGTCGAGATCGACCTCTGGGGCCAGGACGGCCATACGTTCTACCTGGAGGTCACCCCGGAACAGCGGGTCTCGATGGATGAGTTTGAGTGTCGCGGAGGTGCGAGCGATGATTACGTGATCGTATACGACTGGGTGAACGAAGAAACCTGTCCGAACTTCGCATTGAACGTCCGGGTGGTGCCGGGTGGACAGGCTGAGGGCGCGGTGCAGTGTGCGGACACCGGCAAGGTGGAATTGGCGACCGTTGGTCAGAGTAGCTTTCGATATTGGTACGATGTCCCAAACTTTAAACTGGATGTCGGCGAGTTTCAGGACATCCGGTTCCCGTCGGGCGACAAGACCGTTCGGCTCAACAATGGTCAGGCTGACGCCAATATCGTGCGCGAGGCGATCGGCCTTGGTGTGTGGAACGCGATGGGGTATCCCGCACCTCCCTCCCGTTTCGTGCGGACTCAGAGCAATGTGTGGGACAACGAAGTGTACCCGGGCGCTTGGGCGGCCCATGTGATGGTACAACCCTACAAAAAGGCCTTCTTCAACGCCGAGCTTCCTTCGGCTGTTCACGTCTGGGAGGGAGAAGCCGACGCATTCAGCCCGTGGGACGACTTCTCCTTTGTGGAATGCGAATGGACCGATGCAGACGAGTGCGATTTCGACGCGCTGATGCAAATCCGCGAGTTCATCAACGGCGCCCCGGAGGGTGAAGGCTTTATGGCGGCAACCGAATCGGTGATCGACTGGCCGGCATTTCACCAGAATCAGTGCCTTTCCGCGCTTACCGGCACCGGGGACGACTTTATCCACAACTCCAACAATACCGTCTTCGTCCTGCGCGAAGATGGGAAAATCCAATTTCTTCCGTACAGCATCGACATCAACGCGGACCATCCGTGGTATCCGGGGACGCCGTACGACGGCTGGGGGTACCTGCCGCAACAATGTGCCGCGGATCCGGAATGTCGTGCTGCAGCGCTCGATACCTGCGATGGCATGATCGATACCTTTGAAGCGCTGGATGTGCCCACCACGGTCGTTGACGAACGTTGCGATGCGCTGGTCTCGGCCGGCCTCAGTCGGGCAAATGACGAGGAAGTGTGCGAACAGATCCGCGAATACTACACTTCGCGCCCCGAGAGTCTTCGGGCAGAAATCGAAGCGCTCCGCTTCGAGCTGATGCAAGGCGATACCGAGGAATCGGATACGGATGAAGTGATCAACGACTGATCCGCGGCGTGCCGGGTAGGGCGCCCGCCCTGATGACTTCACGCTTCTCCGTCAAGGGCAAAATCCACACGAGGGAAGCGTTATTTGTGATGGTTCTACCTCGGCTATTTCTGTGGAGCGATGTGCCGCCGGCCGCGAAACCTTGGTTAACCCCGGGAGTTTGCGGCCGAGTTTTTTGCTACCGCACGGGGTTTTCGCCGGTAGACGCTAGGCGCCGCCCACGATGAGGCGTTGTGGGGTACATGATGCGCTTTCGTTAGTTGTTAACCGGGTGGATCGACGACTTTACGCTGTTTGGATAGTCAAGAAGTTGACGATTCGGAGCCTACAAGAAGCGCGATGAAGGAGAGGGCCGCCGACATTCCGCGACGCTTTGCGACCAGCGACGGCACCCCAGGGCGAATACGGCGGCACTGCGAAGAACGTCCTTCGCAGAAAGGGAGAACCTATGTCCTTCAACATCGCTCGCATGCTCACCGCCGTTACCCTCGGGTGCGCGCTCGTCGACTCCGCAACCGCCGGGGAGGTGAAGATCCACAGTTCCAAGCCCACGCTCGTCACTCTGAACAAAATCACCAACGCTGGCGTTTGGTACGACGCGGCCACCGACTACCTGGTCACGTCCGACGACGACGGAATCCAGTACGTGTTGTATTTCGACCGAACCCCTGGGGACGGCGGCCTCAGCTACGATGCCGGCTATTTGGCGGAGCAATGCGCCAATAAGCTCTTCTACGCTTTCTCCTACAACGCCACCCACAGCGGAGAAAGTTCGTACGTCACCATCAACGCGACGCCGTTTTACGAGTCCACGGGGATTTTTAAGGGGGCGTTGGTTTGGGACGTCAGTTCGTGCTCGAAGTACACTCCTTATCCCGATCGCTAGGAAGCAGGGCTGGTTCCGGGGTGGAGACGCGCCTGCGACCCCTTGCGAGGCCAGCGGGACCACGAGTGGTTCTTATTTCGTGACCAGGCGTTCGAGCGCTTCGGCGTGATCGAGCGATCCGAGTGGACCCACCTCGACGCCCATCGTGCCCGCGCGGCGCGGATCGTCCGCGACGAGGCCTAGCGGCGCTCGCTGCTGTCCGACGGCCCGTCGCTGCCGACCCGGTGGCGGCGGAGGTGACGTCGGCCGTGTCAGTGGACGCCCCGTAAGTCTGCTTGCAACCGAAACCACGCGAGTCGGTCTAGGGGTCGAGCGACCGACTGCGACCCGACTGCGACCCCCTGCGACTGCGGCAGCCTTCGGGGTTGGGTACAACACGCCTGCCTAACAACATCGAGGGGTTGGTCGTGGAAAAATCCAATTTGTCGCTGGTACATGCCTCGTTGACCGCCTGTCGTCCGGTACCGGGAAGGGTCCCGATGAGTCGGCCGTCGTTGACCCTGCGCCCGAATCTCCTCGTTCCAAGTATCGCAGCTGTGTTCTTGGCGTTGGCGGGATGTAACGCTGACCCCGCTGACACCGATGCCGCGGACACCGTTGACACCGACGCCGCGGACACGGATGGCACGGACATTCCGGAAGACGTCGACGGGGACGGGTACCTTGCTGCCGAGGACTGCGACGACTCGGATGCGGGCCTCCATGCCTGGGGTCCAACGTCGGGGTACTATCGCTTTTCTTCCCAGGCCGAAATCGACGCGTTTTGTACCTGGTTTGAGGGGACCTCCTGCGGGGGAACGGTTGACGCCCTGACGATCGTGGGGTCCGCCGCTTCGAACCTGGATGGACTCGATTGCGTTACCCACATTACCGGAGATTTGGACATCGCGTCGAACCCCGCGCTGACGAACGTGGACGGGCTGGCGGGCGTGACCTCGGTTGGCGGAAACCTGAACCTCTTCGACAATGGGGCGCTGGTGAACCTGGACGGCCTAGGTGCCCTGCGGTCGGTGGGTGCCGACCTGTACTTGGAGTACAACGGAGCGTTGAAAAACGTGGATGGTTTAGGCACGCTCCGGTCGGTGGAGGGCGACGTATACGTGCAGTACAACGACGCTTTGAACAATGTGGATGGCCTGGGGGCATTATCGTCGGTGGCCGGGCAGTTGTTTGTGAACGACAATGATGCTTTGACCAATATCAATGGGCTGGCGGGGGTGACCACCGTCGGCGGGCATCTGTCCGTCTACGACAATGCCGCCCTATCGAATGTGGACGGCCTAGCTGCGTTGTCGTCGGTGGACGGGAACCTGACGATTTGGAACAACCCCCGTTTGAGGAACCTGGACGGTCTGACGGCGTTGAGTTCGGTCGGTGGCGCGCTTCACGTGACCGACAACGATGCGTTGACCAACTTGGACGGGCTCGGGGCGTTGATGTCGGTGGGCGAAACCTTGTCCATCCGGGACAACGATGGGTTGGCGAACGTGGACGGGCTGGGAGCGGTTTCATCGGTCGGCAGAAACCTGAACGTGGAGTACAACGACCTTCTGACGGACCTCGATGGGCTTGGGGCGGTGACGTTCGTCGGCGGTGACGTTGCGATCACGAACAACGCCAGCCTGCCGGCGGCGGCGGCGCAGGCCTTCGTCGGGGCGATTGATGCGGTGGTCGGGAACGTCACGGTCGAGAATAACGGGACGTAGCTGTCCGCGACGGAGGGTGTCTTATTGGGCATCGGTTTGGACCGATCCCGTAGTGACCCCTCCGGCTCGTGTCGCAAATCGTCGCAGCCCGGCTCCGCAGGTGATCGCGCAGTCAGGCACCTGCACTGTCCAACGACTTCGAGGGGGAACGATGTGGTGGCTATCCCTGGTTGAAATTTCGGTGGCCAATCCATCCGAATCGGATCTTGACCCTTTGCCAGTGGCTGCAGCTGCGCCGATCCAGGCCAGCAGCGAGATTATCTGTCGCGTGCTCGAAAAGGGTTCCGGTCGATCGGTGGTGGGGGACGTTGTTCTTGACGAGGCGAGGTTTTCGTTGGACGAAACCGGTCGGTTTCGTGCCACGATCGCGCCGGGCACCCACCTCCTGGCGTTTGAGGGCGTCGACCACCTGCCCACGACCTTCGAAATCACGGTGGCCGAAGGCCAGACGTTCGAAGCGACCTACTATGTCGAACGCTGGGGAGACGGGGAAGCCCTGATGGTGTACGGACGCGCAAAGTCCGACGCGGTATCGCGCCACACGTTCTCCGAAGCAGAGCTGCGAAAGGTGCCGGGTGCCTTTGGCGACCCCATTCGAGCAACCCAATCGCTTCCGGGGGTGGCCAGGTCCCAAGGGCTCAATGGCGACATCGTGGTTCGCGGAGCGGAAGGAATGAACACCGCCGTCTACATTGATGAAATACCGGTTCCTTACTTATTTCACTTCTTTGTGGGCCGCAGCGTCGTCAACCCCACCCTGGTCGACGATGTCGAATTTTACGCGGGCGGCCTTCCCAGCCGATTTGGTGAGTCCACCCAAGCGGTAGTGAACGTACGAACTCTCGATAGCCAGCCCGACGCCTGGGTTCACGGGAAGATCACTGCCGACCTTATGGATTTCGGGATCAGCAGCGAGGGAAAAATCGGCCAACACCTCACGTGGCAGGCGGGTGCGCGCGCCTCGTGGCTGTCCCAGTTGATCAGCCTGGGGGCATCGATCTCCTCGGCCGCCAACGACCGTTCCTCCGGATACCCGACGGTATCGTATCTGGACTACACGGGACGCGTCGCCTGGGAAAACGGCCCGGACCGCGTGTCGCTGACCGCCCTCGGAGCCCACGACATCCTCAAGTTCACCCCGCCGAAACTGGAGCGTTCCCTTTACGAAGACCGTGAAAAAGCACTCGGCTACGATCCATTGGAGCTGATGGAAAACGGGTTCCACCGGCTTCAACTCCGGTGGGACCGGAGGGAGGGAGGGAGGACCCAGACCACCTGGGTCGCCGCCGGGCCCGAGCAAGAAAAGTCGTTGCTGGTCGGTTTCGGGGCGCTGGCGGACGGCGTCGAAATGGGCAGCCTGTCGGGGTGGAACGTCGCCGCCAGACGTGAAGACAGCTGGTCCCTCGAAAGATGGGGCACGGTGCGAGCCGGCGCCGATCTCACCCTGCAACCCATCGCAGTCAAAGACTACCGTCAAGCCACTCCTGACGAGATCCCCACCACCGAAGACTTCCGGATCGGAGCGGGGCTCTGGACAGACTGGAGTATTCCCTTGGGAAAACTTGAAGTAACACCTGGATTCCGAGGTTCCGTGTTCGACTTCAATGGGCAAACCCAGTTCGCCCCGGACCCGCGGTTGTCCCTACGGCATGGCCTGACGCGTCGGGTGAGTTGGACCGCCTACGTCGGCGGGCTGTCCCAAATGCCGCCGGCGGACCGGTACGCCCAAGGCATCGGCAATCCGGACATTGGGGTTCAGCGCGCCTGGCAGGCCAGCACCGGCGTAGATCTTGAACTTCCGGCCGGTCTCGAAGCGTCGATGACGGTCTACGGAACCTACATGCCGGACCAGGTGGTGAAGGACGAACGTGTGGTGATGGCACCCGTCACCATCAATGGCCTGGGAAGTAGCTACACGAGTCCATCCGACGCACCTCAGTTCGTCCCCGAGTTTCTCACCACCACCGGTGTCTCGTGGGGAGTCGAAGGCCTCCTGAGAATGCGTTCGAACGGTGGGTTTTTCGGATGGCTGACGTTCAACTTGGGCAGAAGCACGCGCCACGACGAGGAAGGCGTGTTTGCCGCCGACTACGATGCACCGTTTTCCGTAAGCCTCGTGGGGGCCCAAGCCCTCCCGAAGAACTGGGGGGTCTCCGGACGGGCCCGCGTAACCTCTGGATATCCCTTCACACCCTATGAACCCGCATACGACGTCTCCCGAGATGCGTGGTTCCCAGTGCGCGGCGAAACGAACAGCGATCGGTTTCCGGTGTTTGGGCAGGTCGACATTCGGGTCGACAAGACGTGGGTAAAGAACTCGTACAAATGCACGTTCTTCATCGACATCATGAACGTGCTGAACATTCAAAATCCGATGTTGGTCAGCTACGACCCCACCTACCGCGAGCGTCTGACTCAGATCGCGTTGCCCATCGTTCCAAATTTCGGACTCGAACTGGAGTACTAATGCAAAAGCTCACCCTACTCTCGTCGTTTTGGTTCGTCGCATGCGCACCGGCTCCGGACCCTTGGGCCGCCGCGGCGATCGACTATGTGATCGACCGCCCACAGGTGGTCGGAATCCAAGTTCAACCCTGGGATGCTATCAGCGGCGAGGACGTTACCCTGTCCGCCCTGGTGATTGCCCCTCCAGACGAGGAGGTCTCGCCGGTTCGCTGGAAAACCTGCGGCTACTCTCAGGAAGAATGGGTGGCGATCTCAGACGTCGGTTGTCTTTCCGAGCCCGATCTCGTCGAGCCGCTGGGCGACGGGAGTCCATTCGCGTGGACGCTGCCCCCAATGCCCACCGAGCCGTGCGATCCCGGAACCGCGGTGGTCGTGAACGACGATCCGAACGACGTGATCCCCGGAAGCACGGCCGAAGAGACCGAAGGGGAGTCCTCGGCCTGTCGGGTGAATGCGTTCCCGCTGGTCGCCGAAGCCGAGGTGAACGGCGAGGCCGCGCGTGGCTTTGCGCCCCTGTTTGTCGCCCAATCCACCGATGACTTTCGCTTGTTCTTCCCCGGCGCCGACGAGCTAGAAGAGCCAGACGACGCGGAAATCGCGTTCGAGATCGACGAAGCGGAAGTGCAAGCGGGCGATACGGTATCGATTCGTGCCGTGGGCGCGGGGTCCTTTTCCCACGTCTTCCGGTGGTATATCGATGCGGGGTACCTCCAGGGAACCGGCCGAACCGCCGGATTTCCTCACGAGGACGGGTGGGCCACCGAAAACCGGCTGGAGATCCCGGAGGATTACCACGGGACGCTTCGGGTGTTTGTCGTTTTCCAACCAGCGGAAGTCCCGGTGGCTTCCAATCAGTGGGCCCAACTTGACCTGGAGATCCCATGAGGTGGTTTTCGTTGCTTCTTGCGATCGGCTGCGGTCCGTCCCCGTTCGCCAATGATCCGCCGGTGATCGAGGCCATCAACGGCGAGCCGTGGACGGACCTGTTTGGGATCTCTGTCACACCAGGCGAATCCATCGACATCGCGGTGGAGGCGAGCGATCCGGAGGGAGACACGTTTACGATGTCGGTATCGCGGGCTCCCGCAGGCGTCACCGTGGACGACGACCTCACGATTCACTGGGACGTCCCCGACCCTTTCTGGATGGGCAGCGGGGAACTCGACATCGTCCTCGATGATCACCGAAAAAAGCAGCGTGGCTATGCTTCTTACCTCCTGCTGTTTTCTACCGACGGGGTCCTCGGGACCGGCGAAACCGAAGGGGACACCGACTTGGATACCGACGCTCTACCATGAGGTTCCTCGCCTGAACGGTGCTTCGTTGGGG
>SYKL01000355.1 GCA_005797785.1 Pseudomonadota bacterium
CGAACGAATGACGTGGCAGGTGATCTTCGACTTCGGAGCGTCCTTTACCACCTCTTCTACTGGCGCCTGAACGGTCTTGTCGCGTATGGCAATGCAGGGAATTCCGATGGCGCGAGCTAGAGTTTCCGCCATTCGATCGATGGCCCAGGTGCGGTGACCGGGTGTCAATTTGGTGGCGCCGGCCAGTGCAGCCGAGGGAGTGCCACCATCGTTGAAATTCAACTGGTCGTAGTCGCGTTTTTCGAAGTCGGCGGCATAGAATTTCAGTAGGCGCATGGCCGGCCAGTGAGGCGAGGTTTCGTCAGGGAGACCCTTCGCTTTTCCGTCCAGTTCTTTGGCGAGTGCGGGAACCAAATCGGTAGCGCTGGTTCGGTAATCCTCCCCATCGACATAGAAACACTGCCCCCCGCTGAAGGTGGCCGTTTGAATTAAGGTTTGATCCAGAGTAAGGTCCGGTTGGCCGGCCGCGGCACGGAGAGCCCCCATAGCAGCGTCCAAATCACCCGCGCGCATGACGGCTGAATCGAACACGGCGTCGTATTGGAGGTATTCGAGCTTAAGGTTGCTTCCTTGGCGCCAGGTCATCAAGAGTGGGCCTCGGGCGCAGGTATCTCGACCCTGGGCGTCCCGCACCAACTCCCATTCGCGTTCGTCCACGTAGCCTTCGAGCGCCGCGGTGTACGCGAACGTCCGGACCAAACCTTTTGGAAAGCCCTTCTTTTCGATGGTTTTCCGGAACAGCACAAAGGGGCTGTTCGACATGGGTTTGTACACCCATTTGTAACGGTCCGGGTGCGCAAAAACATTGTTTTTGAGTTGCTTATAGACCGCACGCCGCAGGTCTTGATCGTCCTCCAGGGTCTGTTTCCAGAAGAGTTCGCCGCCCAGCATGTCGTTGACATAGTCGGGGAGCTCTTTTTCGCCGCCACCGCCGGTGTCGCCGCTCAGCACTTCCACTGTGGCGTTGCAGGAGTCGAGCTTCTCTTGCGTCTGGTTGTTTTTGAACATCCCCAGGCCGCCGCCGAGTCCACCGCCCACGAGCAGCGTTCCGCAGCCTCCAAACACCATCATGGCGCCCATGATCAAATAGCGAGGCTGAAGGATGGTACCGGACTTAATGAAGGTCCAAGCGTTGGATACGGCTTGTCCGGCGCCGGTGGCCAAAGTGCGGGCGATGCCTTGGCGTTTGATTTCCGCCATCAAGGTGCCGGCATTCAGCTTGGATGCCGCCTTTCCGAGTCCACCCTTGGCGGCTGCGGGATCTTGCGTGTCCACCACTTTCTGGTTTTCGAGAACGACGATAAAGCGGGGTCCTTCGGCCGAAACCAGCGAAAAACTATCACCGGTCTGGAGGGCCACCGGGGATTTGACTTCTTTTGGAGCGCCACCGCTGACCCGAAACAGGAACACGTGCGCGGTGCGATCCACGGGGGCAAGAATAAAGGTTTCATCGGCCTGTTTGACGAGGCGCGCATGCTCTCGCGCGACGCCCAACGCCTCATTTAGCGCGATGTCGCTGCGACCTGGATCGCTCCCCAGCCGGATCTCGGCTCCGGCGAAAGGACCAAATTTCTGGCCACCGAACTCCGGCGCCAATTGAAGAAACACAAGCCTCTTGGCCATCCGGCCCTCCGTCTATGGAAGGATACCAGCGACGGCCTCCGATCGACAGTCCATCGCGCCGGGTTCCGCGAACGAGCCATTTGCGGTAGCATCGCAACCCGAGGATTCCGCTATGAACATCTACCTGGTGCCCTTCACTTGGTTTCGGCATGTTGCCGTTTCTCTGTACACCACCGGGGCGGTCGTGATGACGTGGTGGGTGTTGTTGGCCATCCGGGTGTGGATCAGCCCGAAGATCGGTATCGTGTGGTTGCCGGCGGTGGAAGGGGTGATTGTCCTGTCGACGGTGGCCGCGGTGCTCGCAGCATCCTCGCTCGGCGCCGAAACCACCCTTCGCCGGCAGGCGATCCTGGAACGGATACTCTTGCCGATCGGTGCCGCTCTGGTCGCGGCTTTGTTTGCGGCGAGTGGCTATGCCATTGCCCACATTCTGCATCTGTACCTGCTTGTGCCCCGCGCCGAAATGGAAATCGTGGCCGATCCGACGTTGACCTCGCTGCGGTATCGCCTGCTGGAATGGGCGTTTGCGGGCTGGTCCGCTGGAATGGGGGCCTATACGATTCGAGTGTTGTACCGCAAGTTCATCGATGGATTGGGCTTTGGAGCTTCCTTCGCGGGTTGGTGGGATCACCTCGGCGGCGGATTGGCTTCTGGCTTGTTTGGGGCGGCAATCTGGCACAATGTCGGATATTCGGGATGGAAAATCGTCGGTATTCCTCCCAACCTCTATTGGGCATCCGCGTTTGGGTTGATCGCTTGGGGCTTTACGTTCGGCCTGCTCACTTGGGGCGTTCCTGCTGAACTCTACGCAGGTTGGATTCGCGTGATTTCCGCGCCGCGGGGCGCACACCGGATTCCCATCGATCATGCAGATGGTAAAGCGGCGGAACGATTTATTGGGAGCTTCACCCGTGGCTTGGATTTGCACCTCCCTGCGGAACGGGGTGTTGCGGAGCTTCATGTGTCGTTTGTGACCGATGGCCAGCAAAACTACTCCGTACGCGGGCTGAGTCAGCATCACCTGCTGGTAAAACGCCCCTTGGAGAGGGTAGATCTTCGTTATGATCCAAGGCGCCCCGCGCCCCTGGAGACGGATCTCCAACCGGAGGATCGACTGATCCTCGGAACCGGAGCGCAGCAGACGGTATTGGAATTTCTGCTGCTTCCAAAAGAGGAACGGTGATGCGTTCGTTTGCAGGAGTGCTCGCGGGTTCGTTGTGGTTCGGTTCGATGGGCTGCCAGCCGTTGAACGAAGAGATGTATGCGGTCGAAGGCTCGACTTGGCTCGCCGAGGCTCCGGTTCCGGTGGAGAAGGGTTCGGTGACCGTCGACATTTTTCCCGATCGTGCTGCGTGTAAAGCCGCGAGCAATGAGGTAGATCAGGTCGCGGTGGACGGCTGCATCCCCCAGGTGTCGCGTTCGGTGTGCAAGACCAACGATGGAGAAACGGACTGCCATCGGGGCGAAGTCGAATTTTCGTTTCGGCTGATGGATCGTGAGCTGGGTGGCGCAACCTATCTTTCGCTTGATCAAAGCCAGATTTCGCTCGCCCACGCGGGTCAGGAAGTGGCGCCAGATCGGTGGGAGTTGGAGCAGCACGGTGCAGAGCGAGGTTCGCAGCTGTTTATCGTGTTGATCGATGGTTCATCGTCGATCTACGAGACAGGCGGTATCGAAAAAGTAAGGAAAGCGCTGAATAACCAGAAGGTTATGGACGCCTTCCTTCCGAAAAAACGGGACGGTCGGGCCGCGGGAGTGATGCTCCTCCGGTTTTCTGAAGACGTGAAAACCTTGGATGGACAGGATCCATTGAAGGCTGGATCGATCATCGAACGGCAGGACACCTACAAGGCGATGGTGCGGGACAACCTGATCAGCAACGATCAAGGGTACTCGCACGTCTATGGCGCGATAAATTACACAGTTTCCAAGCTAATATCGAACGGCGCGGTCAAGGAATGGATCGAGCTCAACCGCGCTGAGCCAACGATCGTGCTGTTGACCGACGGCTTTAACAATGAAGCTGCAAACGATACTTGTGCGACGAACGTGGAGCGGCTGACCAGTACCCTGCAGACCATTCAGCGCGTTCGCGCGGGCGCAGCCAAGAAGTTCCGTATTTATACCATCGGTTTGGGCCGAGCGATGCAGCCCCAGTTCAAGCTTCCTCCCGGCGGGGCGGTGAGCGAGGTCGAGCTGTGCCGAAGTTACGCAAAAGATACGATCGACGGCGATTTGGAACGCCGCGGTATCGACAATCCGTCGCTGATGTGGCTGTCGGAGTGGGGGGGCGGTGAGTCGTTTGTAAAGAACAATCACAAGGGACTTTCGGACGTTTTCCTAAAAGCTGCTTCGCAGAACTACAAGTGGTACACCGTCCGATACGAGATCGATTCCTACTACATGCGGCGGAGTTTTGATTCGAAGGTGCGTTTGTTGGCGTATGCGCAGGGCGAGTCTTCGATCCGCTTCTTGCCCAGCCCTTGGTTGGATGCTCCGCCGTCCGAGATCCCGCCGGGAGAACGCTGGACCGCTCCTGTGCCCTTTTCAAAGTCGATTTCGCTGACGTTGATCGTCCTCGGTCTGTTGTCCGTGATGGCTTTTTTGGGGCCGGCGATGTTCAACATCCGGCGGGCACTGTTTCGGCGGCCGCGATCCTGAGCTGCCTTGCGAGGAATTGGAACCTTCATGTAGGATGAGTGTCGGAGCATCTGCTCTGCCGGAGTTGGCCCTTGGCGCGGTATCTTGGGCAATATGAGATCTTAAAGGAACTTGGCGCCGGCCATTTCGGTACGGTGTATCAGGCAGATGGAGAGGTTCCAGGCCGCGGGGTCTCGGGGCCCAGGCGTCGCTTGGTCGCGATCAAAAAGCTGAAAAATCCTGCCGATCCGGTGGCCAAGGAGACGCTTCAGCGCGAGTTTGAACTCCTCGATCAGGTGAAACACCGCAGTCTTTGCCGTGTTTACGAATATTTGGACGATGACGGCGCCGTGGTGATGGAGTACGTCCACGGAGTCACGCTGCGGCAGGTGCTCGATCTCTGCAAACAGAAGCGGGAACGAGTCTTTGTCGAGGCAGCGATCGAGATCGGTTGCGAGGTCGCGGATTGCCTCTACCAATCGTTCAGCACGCCCGGACGCGGCGGGGATCCTCTGCAATTGGTGCACCGCGATCTTAAGCCAGAGAACATCATGATCACCCCCGAAGGGGAGGTGAAAGTCCTCGACTTCGGCTTGGCG
>SYKL01000356.1 GCA_005797785.1 Pseudomonadota bacterium
AAGCGAAAACGATGACGGCGCTGTGGCTCGGAATCGCCATCGGTTTCTTCACCGAACTGCTGCGCAAGATCATTAAGTCGCTTGACCGCTGGAAACGCTTCGCAAAAAGCGGGAAAATCGGGTTTACGTGCGACTTCATGCTCGACACCTTCATCCTCCCTAGCCCGTACGCCTCGAGTTTCGGTGGATTCGTCGATTTCATGGTCAGTGTGTGGTTTGCGGCAGGTGGCGTGCTCACCAGTTTCGCTCAGACCATCGAAGAAGAAGTAAAGGCACCTTACTTAAATTCCGGGGCCAAAGTCGCCGAAGGTGAGGAAGTTCCTGAAGACATGAGCACCACCGCGCTCGTCGGTGGCGGCCTGATCGCCGGCGACTCGCTGGCCGCCCTCGCTATCGGATTGTTGGGGCTGGTGGGGACCTTATTTGGGGTGTCGCTCATTTAGCAACGGCAAGGTACACTGCTCCAATGATGCACAAACACCTCGCACTTTCGCTGACATTTGTCAGCATGTTCGGTTGCAAGCGCCCCCCCGAGGCTCCTGAGGGCCTCGATGAATCCGCCCGTTTCATGTTTCGGGAGTTTTATTCCAGCGATGACGTGATCGGCGCCGGGCTCACAGGGTTCATGGACTGGTACGACGACGAAGGTGATACCCTGCTCGATGCCACGGCGAACCCGGACAATGTCGAGGGCTTTGAGGTTGCCGACCTGGCCAGCAGCGATCTGGACGCCATCGATCTCGACAGCTATGCCGGTCGCGATCTCTCGAAGGCCAACGGCATTGTCAGCTTGGCGGCCATGTCTTGCACGCCGGCAGAAGTAGAAAAGTACAACCTCCGATCCGACCAAATGGAAGTTTTCGAGGGGCAATTCCAGCAATACGACCGGGAATACCTCTCCTCTCGCGCCGTCTTCGAGGACACCACCGACAGCGGTGAATATCCCAGCATCGACGAGGACATTGACATTCTGTCATCGGATTTCGACCCGGACACCACCGAGCAGGTGCTGTCGTTGATGACCAATGAGGCGGTCACCAGCGATGCCGGCGTCACCGTCGCTTTCACGCTCGTGCAGCACTGGCGGCACGGCATCTTCGAGATCCAAGGCGAACCCACCGAGGCTTTTCTTGGAATCGGGTTTGTACCGGGACCCAAAGACGGCGAAACCGGCACCGTGATGCTGCAACAGTACAATGTGCAAGCCGTGATTCCGCGCAGTGGCAACATGGAGGCACTCCGGTTGTTCGCCTTGTGGTTACAGGTTGACTCCCCCATTGTTCCAGAAAATAGCCCGATTTGGTCGACAACATCCGTCAACAAGGCGAAGCAGACCGCCGAGCGTCTGAACGAGATCTGCAATGGCGAAGTGGACCTGCCCGCCGAGTAAAGGATGACGCTCCTCTTTCGGGGTGACGACGCCGCAGATCGAGCTGCGGCCGCAGATCTGCTTCGAACGGGCCATCTGGTGGCATTCCCCACCGAGACCGTCTACGGCCTGGGGGCAAACGCCTTCGATTCGGAAGCGGTGCGGCGGATTTTCGCCGCAAAAAGGCGGCCCGCCAACCACCCTCTGATTGTGCACATCGCCGCGCTCGAGCAGGTCCTGCCTCTGGTTTCCGTCTGGCCAGAGATCGCTCAGCGCCTGGCCGACGCCTTTTGGCCGGGGCCGTTAACGCTCGTTCTTCCTCGATCAGCGCGAGTGCCGGACGCTACCACCGGTGGTATCGACAGCGTCGCGGTGCGGATCCCCAACCACCCCATCGCCCTTGAATTGTTAAGGTTGGCGGCGGTTCCGGTGGCGGCCCCCAGCGCCAATCCGCACACCCGGGTTTCGCCGACCACAGCGAAACATGTGTTGGACGGACTTGGCGATCGGGTGGACGCGGTGGTCGACGGCGGCCCTTGCGCGGTGGGGATCGAATCGACGGTGCTGTCTTTGCTCGGTTCAACGCCGCACCTTCTCCGGCCTGGCGGCATTTCCCGATCGCAAATCGAGGCGGTGATCGGCCCGATCGACGTCGCCCCCTCCGAGGCGATCCTCTCACCGGGCCAAGCCCCGCTCCACTATTCGCCAACGGCCAAGGTTCAACTCGTCGATCCGCTGGCGCCGAACAGACCCGGCGGCCGCATCACATTCGGCAACACCTCCTCCCGTACGGAAGGTTCCACGAGGATCCTCACTCTCCCGGTGGATCCAGAGGGCTACGCCGCCGGTCTCTACGCGGCCCTGCACACGCTCGACCGCGAGTTCGCCGAAATCGCCATCGACACCCCACCGGAAACGCCGCCTTGGGACGCCGTATGGGACCGCCTGCGCCGCGCCGCCGGACCTCGGAAATAGTCAAGCGGTTTACTATTGCAAATCCTGGACGGTGATCGTGAACTCTTGCGCGGTCCAATTCCCCGGATCCGGCTGAACGACCAATACCACCGGCTGCCCTTCATCCAACCAAAGATCGACCTCCGACGGATTGAGCTCGCACGCCAGTTCTTCCCCAAAACACTCGTCAAACACCGCTAAGATCGGCTCAATTCCTGCGCTCTCCGCCGTAAACCGAAAGTGCCCCTGATACGGGGCCGTCCATGAGTACGTCAAGTCCCAGGCGGCCTGTTCCTCACAGCTGATCGTGAGGTCGTTCCCCGCTTCTTCGAGCGTTCCGGAAATCAGATCGTCCATGCCGTTGCCCAGGTCTTCGTCCGGGCAGTGAAGGCACGCCTGCTCGTAAGTGCAGTCTGGGTCGTCACAATCGGTCATCCCGTCGCTGTCCCCGTCGCTGTCATCCCCACACTCCACCTCGACCGCATCCGGCGCAACCCGGCCGCGACCCTCCAGTCCGACCGCACCGTCCAAATCGAAGCTGCTCATTTCCTCCCAGTCAAAAGGCGGATTGGCGCTGTTCGACCAAAGAGTCGAAGGCGAAGGTTCAAGCCCACACAACCCAACACAAGAATAGGCTTCACTCGACCCCAGCATTTCGATCGCCACAAACAGGTGGTCGCCGGCGTTAACAGCCACCGGTTCGCCAAAACTAGCTTCCACCGAGTTGAACCCGGCGGTTGGCGAGGAAAGCGCAACGGTCGTTTCCGCAGCGAAGGTGGGGTTTACCCCAGGGTTTCCTTGGTCCGAAATGTACAGACGAACCCGATGTTCCACGCCGGCATCGCATTCGTCCGTGTGGTCCATCCAATACACGACCGAGTCCACCCAGAATGGATCCGCGGGCGCGTCCAACCGCTCCAGCAGCCAATGGCCGTTCTCTTGCGGCAGCGACGGGAAAACCCAGGACCGGTCCCCACACTCGGGATCCGCGCTATGGAACGACCATTCCCAGGCGTTTTGTGGCGGTCCTCCGTCGGTGTCGGGCGCCTCCGAGTCTACCTCGGAATCCAGCTCAGAATCTACACTTTCGGAGTCCAGCGGGCTGTCTTCTGCGCCCGTGTCGTCGCCGACCGGTCCGACTCCGTCGTTGCACGCCGATAAACCTGCTAGAAGCCAACCCCCGAGCCGCATCGGCACCTCGGATCACAGTATACCCGAACTTGGCCCCCGGATTCACCGCGCTGGCGTTACCGATTCTCTTCGGGCCAACTCCACGGTCCCCGCCAAAGCCAGCGAAATCAACCGTTCTTCGGCTTCCACCTCTTGTTCTCGAGAGGCGATACCCGCTTCAGGCGTCCCGATGATCGCGAGCAAGGCCCCGCACCGAAGGCGAGCTTCCGCCGTTCGAAGCGCACTCACGTGCGTTGGCGCGCCGCCATACACCGATCCGAGCACAAACAGGTGCGCCGCTTCCATTTCGCTGGCGATCACGCCAGCTTTGATGAGGCGGTCCATGTACTCGTGGTTACGCTTGCCATCAGGACCACACCCGAACTCTCGTCCAAAAAAGCTATCTTTGCTATGAACGAGGCCGGCATGCACCCGCTCGCCCAAGCCCGCATTCACCGCGGCTTCGGCGTAAGCATCCACCATAAACGGGCAGGCCACCGCCGGAAAACCGCGGGGCGTGTACACATCGCTGGTGGACTCATCGCGAACTGCCCCCGTCGCGATCACCACGTCGCCGATTTTCGCCTGGGCCTGCAGGGAGCCGGAGGTGCCGACCCGCGTCATTCGGCGAACACCCAACTGAATCAGCTCGGTCACCACAATGTCCACGCTCGGGCATCCCATGCCCGTCGGCACCACCCCGACGTCGATATTCCCCCAACGCCCCAAAAATACGTCCAATCGCCGCCGATTGGAGATCCGTTGGGTGCCGGTCAGCCGGGCCCCGATCCGCTCAGCGCGGTCCAGCGAACCCGGAAGCAAAAAGTAACGCCCAATCGCTCCATTTCCAGCGATCGCGGCAGAATCCGTCTCAAGATGATGTGCGTGCATGTTCGCCCTCTATCCAGGCGAACCAACACCGGCGACCTCAGCCACCCGTGTACGGTCGATCCTCATGTTCGACGCGGACCATCTTCACCGCATTCTTGAGCGGGCCCGGTCGACCAAAGGTCCACCCTTGTCCGTCCGCCAGAGTGGCCGCGAATGGCGGACTCACCGAAGTATCCTGATTGGCACGTTTTTGATCGTATTTGTCGAGCCATTCGAGGTCCGGCACGCGCACAAACTGGATCTGCCCCTCGCCAACGAGGACATTCCCCGCCAACAATCGGATGCAGCGCCACGGGGACAACTGCCATTTTTCTTCATCGTCGCTCGCGCACAAGATCAACCGCGAGCCAAGCTGCCCACCAAACATCAAGGACTGCAGGCGCCCCCCGTCCATTACGCCCTTTCGATGCCCAGAGGCATGAATCGACACCGGAAATCGCGCACCGGTGACGTCCGTGCCCGAATACCCAATGATGTCCACCCGGACGTGAGGCCCAATCACCCATTTGAGCCCTGTGGTATCGACGTCCTCAGCCTTCTTCCGGGATTCGCGCTTTGGATCTCCACCCGGCCCACTGACACCCATGCAACCTCCGCACGCCAGCCTACCACGGGTCGGCTTCCACGGGGCCCTTTTTGCAACCTGCACCAAGCTGCAGCAGACGTAAGATCCTACCTTGGATAAACGTTACCAGGATCCAGGTCCTATGGCCTGTTTTCCAAGGGGGAGTATCCATGCGTCGCTTCGTGCCTCTGCTGTTCATCTTGTCAAATTGCACGGTCTGGAAGCCAGTCATGCTCGAGCCCATGTCGCAGCCGATCAACGGCCCGTACAAAGAACTCGAGCGCAAGAAAGTGTCGGACTGCGACTTTGTCCTGTTTCAAGTCATGAAATTCGGCAACGGTCAGAGAATGGAAGGGCTGTACAAGGCGGTCAAGGGCGACGCCGACGCGTTGATTGCGGTCACGCTCGATAAGAAAGTTTCGAACTACTGGTTGTGGGGAGTCGAGTGCTACACCATGTACGGCACGCCGGTCGAGCTCACCGCCCAATGACTTTCGGCCCCCGGAGCGGCACGTGAGCCGTTCCGAGCCGCGGCCGATAATAAACCGCGAAACGCTCAAACCGGATCGCAGGCCACATCGTACAGCGTGAGATCCGTGTCTCCGCTGCACGCCACCGATCCGACCGTCTCGGCCGGACAAAGCTCTTCCAAGGCGGCTTCACACTCCGGTGGGCAAGCCGTCCCATCGCATGCCGCGGGACGCCCGACACATTGAACCTCGCCAGCGTCGGTGTCGCCTGACACCACCTGTAAACAC